>DATCGT010000326.1:0-3085 GCA_036508775.1 Tepidiformaceae bacterium
CTCCGCTCACGGGGCTGCGGCGACGTCATCGTCGCCGGCTACCACGCCGTTCTCAGCGGGCCCGCAATCGCGCGCCTCAAGGAAGCCGACGTGCGAGAGATCGTCCTGACCGACTCTCTCCCGATCACGGCCGAGAAGCGCCTGCCCAACATGAGCATCATCCCGATTGCCGACCAGTTCGGTGACGCGATCGGACGCATCCACTCGGGCCAGAGCGTGGGCGCCCTCTTCCAGTAGAGGGCCCGACCTACATCACCACGGCCGACTTCAGCCCCTCGCGCCCGAGTCGGGCCGCATAGGCGTCGGCTGCGTCCGCCAGCGAATAGCGATTCGTCACCAGCCGGTCCAGCGCGGGCAGCCGCGGAATGAGCTGCGCCGCCCGCACGTAGAGGTGGAACGGCGCGTTCTGCGTCCCGAAGATCCGCACCTCGTCGTAGTGCACCCGGTTCAGGTCGAGGACGTGGCTCGAACCCGGCGGGAAGCCCGCGAACAGGTTCACCCTCCCCAGCCTTCGCGCGATATCAAGCGCTACGGGAAACGCCTCGGCCAGCCCCACCGCAACGGCGACCGACGGGAATCCTTCGCCCCCGGTCATCTCGGCCCCGACCACGCGGGCCTCCTCGGGCGTTACGACCGCGGCAGCACCCAGTTCCAGCGCTACGGCCCTCCGGTGCTCGTCCGGCTCGATGACCAGGATCGGGCCCGCCCCGTATGCCGTCGCGGCCACCAGGTGCATGAGCCCCATCGGCCCCCCGCCGACGATGGCCATCGTCGCGCCCGGGCGCACCTCGAGCGATTCAATCGAGTTCAGCACGCACGAGAACGGCTCGAGCAGCGCCCGCAGGTGTGGCGCGATCCCCCGGTCCATCTCGAACAGGTGCCCCATCGCGACCAGCTCGCGGGGGATCCGCACGTACTCGGCGATCCCTCCATCGAGGTCGTAGCCAAGCGTCCGGCGCGAGGGGCAGCGGTTGCGAAAGCCCTCGCGGCAGAACGAGCACGTTCCGCAACAGAGGATCGGGCACACCGACACGACGGCTCCGATCTTCGCCGCCGCCCCGTCGCCAACAGCGACCACTTCACCCGACATCTCGTGCCCGGTGATGACGCCCGCGGCAGCCTTTTTCTCGCCCTGGTAGACGCGAACATCGCTGTTGCAGAGCCCCGTAGCGTGGAGCTTCAGCACCACTTCACCCGGTCCGGCGACCGGATCGTCGACATCGACAACGGCCACCTTCTGTGGCCCAAAGAATCTCAGCGCTTTCATGGCCCACAGGGTACAGCGTGTCGTCCTTCTTGCTCCTCCGTTAGGCTGAGAAGCGATGCCGATTCGCACGCTACTCCTCGACCTCGATGGCACGGTCCTCGACACCCGCGAGTTCATCCTCTCCGCCATGATTCACGCCCTCGAAGAAAACGGGGTCGCGGGCCCGAGCCGCCAGGATCTCCGCGACTACGTAAACGGGTCCGCCCGTCCCGAGGTCGCCTGGCTCCTGTCGCTCGTCGGCCTCCCGATCGAAAAGATCTACGAGCGAATCACGGGCGGCGACCCGGCCCCGCTCGTCGAATCGCATCGCGCCTTCCAGTCGGAGCACCTCGACCTCGTCACTGCATTCCCCGGCGCTCGCGAAACGCTGGCGGGCATACGGGATGCCGGTGTACGAATCGGCGCCGTCACCAGCCGTTCGAAGCGGACGTCACTGCGTTCCCTCGAAGTCGTCGGCCTCGCCTCGTTCTTCGAGGTTGTCGTATCGGCGGAGGACACGCCGTTGCTGAAGCCGGACCCGGCGCCCCTGCGCTTCGCGCTCTCGTTGCTGGGGGCAGAAACGGTCGGCGCCGCGATGGCCGGGGATACCGCCCACGACATCATTGCCGGGCAGGCCCTTGGCATGCGGACGGTCGGCGCGACCTACGGGTTCGGGCCCGATGCCGTACGGGCCGCGCGCCCCGATGCCCTTATCGATTCAATTACCGGGCTTCCGATGGCGCTCGGGTTGGGCACCCGAGTGCTTCCACCTGCCAGCGCAATATCCGAAGAAATTTAACAAATAGACGTACATTTCCCCCTCGGGGTGTGGTAAAACGGATATGCCGAATCCGCGAAAGCGGAGCGGGGGAACCAACTTTTGGGGTGTATCTCCGGGTAACCGGAGTAGGTGACTCCCTCACCGAACCCGTCAGCTAACCTCGTAGGCGATAAGGGAGAGGCAAAGGCAGCCCTTCAGTCTGCCGCTGGATGCCTCTCGGTCTAGGACACGCGAACAGACGCCGGCATGCCGGTCGGTTTTCGTGTCGGCTGTCATGGAGGTGTTTTTTTGCGCGACACCCTGTCGTCATGGCTTCGCTGGCTCATCACCGCGCCGCAACGGCCCTCGTTTGCCCTTGTCAGGGTCGACGATGAGCGTCGCTGTCCTGAATGCCAGTCGTCGTACGACGTCCTCGATCGCTACTGCCCCGGCTGCTACACCGCAGTCCCGGAGTGGCGTTTCGGATAAAGCAGGGCCCTGTTCCCCCTCCTCTGTGTGTCGTTTTCCCTGACGGCACACACAGTGAAGCCGCCCACGGGCGGCTTCACTGTTTCCAGACCCTGGCGAGGATTCTACCGACCCGCCCGCTCTAGATCTCCCAGGCGAAGTCCACTTCCCCAAACGTGACGATCTCACCCGGCTTGATGCCGAGCCGCTTCAGCGCCTTTGAGACGCCCCAGCGTTCGAGGCGCCGGAGCACTTCCCCGCGCGCCCCTTCCATGTCGGTGTCCATCATCTCGACGAAGGTGACCACTCGTCGGCCCTCGACCACGTAGTGGCCCTCGCCGACCTTGTCGACATTGAAGCGCTCCCGTGACTCGGGCCTCAGCACCGGGATTTCAGCCGGTCCGGCCGCGAGGGCTTTCTCCTTCTCTGCCTGGACGAGCAAAGCCAGTTCGTGCACCAGGTCATCGAGCCCCTTGCTCTCGAGCGCAGAAATGACGCGAACCGGTCGGCCGAGATGCTTCTCGAGCGTCGCGGCGGATTCCTTCGCGCTCTCCTCGTCGAGGTCGGCCTTCGTTACAGCCACGACTCGCACGACGTCGTCCAGCTTCGGG
>DATCGT010000327.1:0-13367 GCA_036508775.1 Tepidiformaceae bacterium
GCAAGCGAAGCTTCGCCGCCAGTCGCATCGCCCGGGTTGCTTTCCGGAAGCCGCCCGGCCCGATCCAGCCGTCGCCGTTGGTCTTCTCGTGTGGTCGCACCTGTCCGATGAGCACGACGGCCTCGCCGCCGAGCGTGGCGAACCCGGCTGCGACGGAGGGGTCATCGGTTCCCTGGCGGTCACCGTGGATCGCTACGAAGTTGGAGGTCATTCGCCCTATGAGGTCCATTGCCGTCGGGCGCATCTGGTGGCGGGAAATCTGAACCTGCTGCCAGGCGCCGCGCTGGGTGTGCACGGCGCGCCCGTCACCGTGGTCTGGTGGCCCGCTCAGGCGGTAGTCGTTCAGCAGCATGTCGAGGAGCAGCCCGACGGAGTCCCGCAGCTGATGGCGCGGGACGATTGCATCAATCAGTCCGTGAGCCAGGTGAGCTTCAGAGGTGTGTGAGCCGGCGGGCACCCCGTTCTCGGCTTCCTGCAGCACTCTGAGGGCGGCATACCCCACCAGCGCGTCCGGCTCGGCGATAACGAAGTCCGCCATGTTTACGAAGCCGGCATAACCGGAGCCAGTCGTTGGGTCGGTGAGGACCGCGACATGCGGCAGCCCCGTAGCTTCATACCGACGCGCCGCAGCCAGGATCCGCGGGATCTGCATCAGCGCGAGAAGTCCTTCCTGCATGCGAGTCCCCGAGGTCGACGCAATAGTAATCAGTGGCACTCGCCGCGCGGCCGCCTTCTCGAACGCTCGCGCGAGCCGTTCGCCAGCGACGACCCCGATGGACCCGCCAAGGAAGGAGAAGTCGATGACCGCGATCACGACGTCGCGGCCGAACAGCATCCCGGTCCCGGTCAGCGCGGATTCTGCCAGCCCCGTCCGGCGCTGGGCGTTGATGACGCGCGAGCGGTAGGACTGGCGTCCGGAGAATGAGATCGGGTCGATAGAGGTGACGCTGCGGTCATCCTCGTGAAACGTGCCCGCGTCGAGCAGGGTCGCGATGCGCTCGCGAGCGCTCAGGTGGAAGTGGAAGCCGCAGGAGTGGCAGACGCGGTACCGTTCGTAAGAACGCGACCCTTCCAGGTCGGCGTTGCAGGACAGGCACTGCTCGTGCCGAGGCTCGGCCTCGATCTGATCGTCGGCCTCACTCAGGCGCAGAAGTTCTCGCAGAGATCTCACGACTCGTAGTGTACCAATCAGTCTTCACCACTGCCGCTCGCGGTCAGTACCCGCCGCGATTCGCCGTCCTCGCGTGGTCCCACGAGCCCTTCAGCCTCGAGCATTTCGACGATGCGCTGGGCCTTCACGTAGCCCACCTTGAGCCGCCGTTGAAACAGCGAGGGGGAAATCCGCTGATGTTCCCCGGTTAGCTGCTTTGCTTTTTCGTACAACGGGTCGCCCGGATCGACGTCGATGTCCCCGTTACCGTTCTGCGCGATGAGCGCCTCCTCCAGGAGGTTGTCAGCCTTCTCCGGCGCGATCTCGCTGAACCGCTCATCCGTCCAGAACGCTACCAGCCGCTCGATCTCGGGGTCGGAGACGTAGACACCCTGGATGCGGATGGGCTTGGCCACGTCGGTTGGCATGTAGAGCATGTCGCCGCGTCCGAGCAGCTTCTCGGCGCCACCCATGTCCAGGATCGTTCGTGAGTCGGTCATCGAGGTCACAGCGAAGGCGATTCGCGTGGGGAAGTTGGCCTTGATCAGGCCGGTCACCACATCGACTGATGGGCGCTGGGTCGCCACTACCAGGTGGATGCCGGTTGCGCGCGCCAGCTGGGCCAGGCGGCAGAGCAGCTTCTCGACTTCGAACGGCGCCGCCATCATGAGGTCCGCAAGTTCGTCGACGATGACGACCCAGTAAGGGACCTTCTTCAGAATCCGCGGATGGCGGTTGTAGGCCTCGATATTTCGAACTGCCACGGCCGCGAACTTCTTGTAGCGCGCTTCCATCTCCGACACGACTGCCTGCAACGTCCCAACGACCTTGTCCATGTCGACGATGACTTCGCTGAATGCCATGAAGGGGATGTGGCTGTACGGCGTCAGCTCGACCCGCTTGGGGTCGATCATGATGAACCGCACCTCTTCGGGCGTCGCGTTCATCATGATTCCGCCGATGATCGCGTTCATGCAGACGCTCTTGCCGCTGCCGGTGGCCCCGGCGATCAGGAGGTGGGGCATCTTCGCTAGGTCGGCGACAACGGGGACACCCGAGACGCCCTTGCCCAGCGCGACGGCGAGCTTCGACTTCTTCGCGAGGTCGGCGAACTCTTTGGTCTCCATAACGTGTCGCAGCGTCACAACCGTGGCGCTGTCGTTCGGCACTTCGAGGCCGACGATGGCCCTGCCGGGGACCGGAGCCTCGATGCGGAGGCTGGGCGCGGCCAGCGCCAGCGCAAGGTCGTTCTGCAACGCTGTGATCTTGTTCACGCGCACGCGGGTCCGTCCGACCTCGACGTGTTCAGTCCGCGGACGCCCATCCGGGCCCAGTAGCGTCTTGCCGGTCTCATCCTTGAGAGCGATGTCCCGGTAGCGGACTTCCCAGCCCGGCTCGACTCCGAACTGCGTGACCGTTGGCCCTTCGTTGATTTCGACTACTGTCGCGTCCACGCCGAAGCTGGCCAGTGTATCGACGATCAACTGTGCCCGGGCGGCGTTGTCGTACTTGCGGTTTGTACTGACCTGGGGCGCGTGGAGGAGCTCCATCGCCGGGAGGTGCCAGCCACTGTGTCCCCCCAAAGCAAGTCCGAGCTGTTGCGGCTGCTGCGGTTCTTCTTCGACCGGCGCGGGCGTTTCGATGGCCGGCTCGACAACTGCCGGGCGGGTGACGGCCGCCTCAAGTGCTGCAGTGCCCGGTGCAGCGGACGGTCGGTATATCACTGGTTGGGAGTCTGTTGCTTCTGGCACATCTGCTTTCAGCTTTCGTCGGAGCGTTCCGCCGATAGGCGCCGGCTCATCCTGTGCCAGGGCTTTCTGGTGCCGGAACGGGAACGTAACGACTCGCCGGACCATCGAGGCGGCGTTGTGGAACCAGCGCTCTTCCCACGCATGTTGCACCCAGCGCGGAGCATTCACGGCGAATGCCCTCGTCAGCCCCGGCGCCAGCAGTGCGGCGGAGATGACGAACAGGCTCAGCCACGCCATCTTCCCGAGCATGCCCGCCGTAATCGCGTTGCCGATGTCGCCGCCGAGGCTCGCCTGCTGGAAGGCGACGGCCCCGAGCGTCCAATCGGCATGATTGAGGCCGAAGGCCCCCCAGGCGAAGAGCCCCGCGGCGACCGCTCCCGCAGCCTTACGAACAAAGACCTGGCCCTGGAGGTACATCCCTCGAGAAACCGCGTAGCCGCCCAGCAGGGACAGCACGGCGATGACAACCAGTCCGAGTCCGAGGGTTTGCAGTAGCCAGTCGCGGATGTCCGCGAGCACTGCCGGGACGTCGACCATGAAGAGGATGCCGACCACGGCGGCGACGGCGAACGCGAAGCCCACGACTTCGGGCTTCGTCAGGATCGTCGGGTCGAGGAGACTCGTGCGGTGGCGGCGCGCCTTACGGGAAGGCTGGGTGCGGGGACGCGGACGTGTGCGTGCCGTCATGGCACCACTCCTTCGCTTGCCGGCCGAGGCACCCCGCTGGCCATCGCCCGGACGAGACTCGAGGTCTGCTCGACTAGACCTCAACAGCTACCGTCAGCACCATCGGACGCCGACGTGTCTCATCGTACAGGAACTTGCTGACAGCGTCCCTGATTCTGTTATTGATGTCGCTGAACTCCGCATAATGTTCATCACCGGCCAGCGCCCGGGCCGCCACATCTTTCGCGCGTTCGAGCAGCGCCTCCTGCTCGGCAACGTCGATGAATCCTCGCGTCAGCAGCTCGGGTGCGCGGGTCAGCTTCCCGGTTTGCTTGTCGACCGCCACCAGCACGACGACCACGCCATCCGTTGAAAGATGGGCACGATCCCTGAGGATGTACTGGTCCACATCGCCGATACCCAGGCCGTCGATATAGACATAACTGGCGGGAACGCGCTCCTCGACTTTCGCCGACTCCTCGTCAATCTCCAGGACGTCGCCGTCCGTCATGATGAAGGCGTTCCCTTCGGGAACGCCGACCGATTCGGCGAGCCTGGCGTGCACCACGAGATGCCGGTATTCGCCGTGGATTGGCACGAAGTACTCGGGCTGGACCAGCCCCTGGATGATCTTCAACTCCTCGCGACTGGCGTGGCCGCGCACGTGAATATTGGAGATCCGGTTGTAGAGGACCTCGGCGCCAAGGCGGAAGAGGTTGTCTACGTTCCTGTAGACGGCCTGCTCGTTGCCGGGAATCGGGTTTGCCGAGAGAACGATCGTGTCGCCCTTCGCGATCGCCACGTGCCGGTGGTCGCCGTTTGCCATGCGCGTCAACGCGCTGGTTGGCTCGCCCTGGCTGCCGGTTGTCACGATCACGAGCTTCGAGGAAGGCGTGTTTCGCATTTCCTCGACACCGATGATTACCCCGTCGGGTGCGTTCAGGTAGCCGAGCTGGCGCGCCATCGCCACGTTGTCGATCATCGACCGCCCGGTCACGAAGACCTTGCGCCCGGTGAACACGGCTGCGTCCACCACCTGCTGGACCCGGGCAATGAGCGATGCGAAGGTTGCGACGATCACTCGACCGGTGGCATTCACCAGGATCGTTCTCAGCGCGTCGCCTACGAGCTGCTCGCTCGGCGTATATCCCTCAACCTCCGCGTAGGTCGAGTCGGCCAGCAAGAGGAGGCAGCCTTCGGCTCCAACCTGGGCCAGCCGAATGAGGTCGGTGTGCTGGTCCATGACGGGGGTGTGGTCGAGTTTGAAGTCACCCGTGTGGACGACCGGTCCCAGTGGGGTTCGGATAATCAGGCCGCAGGCGTCCGGGATGCTGTGCGCCACCGGGAAGAACTCGACGGAGAACACACCCGCCTGGATGACTTCCCCGGTCTCCACCACGTGCAATGCCGTGTCCTGGAGGAGCCGGTGCTCCTTGAGCTTCACCTTCACCAGCCCGTCGGTGAGTCGCGTGCTATAAACCGGCGCTTTGAACTCGCGCAGGAAGTAGGGCAACGCGCCGACATGATCCTCGTGGCCGTGCGTCAGGAAGATGCCGCGGATGTTCGCTGCCTTGTCCCGGAGATAAGCGAAATCGGGGATCACGAGGTCGACCCCGAGCATCTCCTCTTCCGGGAACATCAGTCCGACGTCGATGACGATGATGTCTTCGCCGTACTCGAACAGCATCATATTGCGGCCGATCTCCCCGAGACCGCCCAGTGGGATCACTCGAAGTGGTGTACCTGGCATGAATTCCTCTACTCGAACAGATGCATCTGTGTGGCTTGTGGACGTTCCGGCTCCGGTGTTGTCACCGGCGTTGGGAGTGGGTGTCGCGCGCCGCGGGCTCGTTCAACAATCTCAGGCAGTCTCCGGAAGTCCTCGATGATCGTGTCCCGGAGGCTCTGCTGGTGGAGTGCGGCGGCGGGATGGAACATCGGTACGTAGAAACAGCCCCCGCTCTCCTTTGGGCGGCCGTGGATACGCGAAATCGTCTGGCCCGGGAAGTAGCGCGCCATCGAAAACCGGCCCAGCGTCACGATCACCAGCGGGTCTACCATGTCGATTTGTTCGTCGAGGTAGGCGCGGCAGGTTTCGATTTCTGTGGGGAGCGGGTCGCGGTTGCCCGGGGGCCGGCACTTCAAGACGTTGCAGATGTAAACCTCGTCTCGCTTCAACCCTGCTGCTCCGAGCAATTCCTCCAGGAATTGGCCCGCCGCTCCGACGAAGGGCCTTCCCTGCTTATCTTCGTTCATTCCTGGCGCTTCGCCGATGAACATTATCTCAGCGTCAATCGGGCCCTCTCCGGGGACCGCCCTGTTTCGCGTCTTCGCGAGCGGGCAAAGCATGCATCCGCGGACACTCTCGCATAGCGTTTCGAAGCGCTCAGCATTCGTCATGGCAGATCCGCCTCGATCGTCGAGGCGGCGCCCGGGAGCACTGCGCCGCGCAGATTGCGCGTGGCAGTCCAGAGCATCTGCAGGCCGACTCCGATGGCGACGACCGCGAATGTCTGTTCCAGCGCGAGGCCGCTCATTCGCGTTGCGACAAAGGCGCCGGCCACTCCGGCAGGGACGGCGGCCGGCGCGATCCACCGCACGGCTTTGAAGTCGAGTGAGCCGTGGCGATGGTGCGTCCATGAACCCAGCATGGCTGTTACGACGATAACCGCCAGCGATGCCCCCTGGGCCTCGTGTTGCCCGGTTCCGAGGACGAGTACCAGTGATGGCACGAAGATCGCGCCGCCCCCGACCCCGAGCGATCCCGAGAGGAGCCCGCCCGCGAGCCCGATCGTCGTACCCGCCAACGCCTCGCGAATCCCGGTGACCGACAACAGGGGGTTGAAGTCGTGGAACGCGAGCAGACGGAGGCCGACGACCAGGACGAACAGGCCAAAGAACTGCCGCAAACGCATCGCCGGGAGGTGCTGGACAAGGCGCGCGCCCGCGTAGACTCCCGCGAGCGAGCCGGGGAGGAGTAGCGCGACCAGCGTCCAGTCCATGTTGCCCTGTGCTATGTAGGTGAGTGCACTGGCGCCGGCCGCGAACACGATGATTACGAGCGATGTGCCGTGTGCCGTGTGCTGTCGCATCTTCAGCACCCCGGTCATCAACGGGACCATGATGGCGCCGCCACCGACGCCGGTCAGGCCGCTGAAGAAGCCTCCGGCGATCCCGGTGGCTGTCATGGTCCTGGCGGACGCCGTGTTGTACGTCATTCCTGCGATTCCGCCTTCGGGCGCGGCTTCTGGACGATCCACGCAAAGAACACGCCGATGAAATAGAGGAGCAGGAGCGGCCCGCCAACCAGTGCCTGGTTGAAGGGGTCGGGCGTCGGCGTGATGACTGCGGCCACGATGAACACCAGGACCACCGCATAGCGCCAGAAGACGAGGAGTTGCTTTGCCCGGATCAGCCCCAGCCGCGCTGCCAGCGCAATCGCGATCGGCATCTCGAAGGCGATCCCCACCCAGAAAACGATCTGGGTGACGAAATCCATGTATTGCTTAACACCGGTGACGTTCTGGATCTCGTTCTGGCCAACCGAAAGGAGGAATCCGAGCGAGGCCGGCAGGATGATGAAGTACGCGAATGCCATGCCTGTCAGCATGAACAGGACCACGCCGATCATCCCCGGGGCGAGCATCCGGCGTTCGTTGGGGGTTAGCCCCGGCACGATATACGCGAGCACCTCATAGATGATGATGGGTGAGCTCAGGGTCAGTCCGCCGTAGACGCCGATCTTGAACATTGCGGTGATCCGGTCGATGGGGGCGAAGCTGGACACCCTGAAGTCGGGAATCTGGGCGCGCGCGGGTGCGAGCAGCCATCCGAGGATCGTCTCCCAGAAGAGAAAAGAAGCCAGCGTTCCGATGATGAGAGCGATCGCGCAGACGATGACCCGGTTCCGCAGTTCGAGCAGATGCTCGATCAGCGTCATTTCTGGCCCGCCCTTGTAGCCAGGCTTTGCTTTAGTAGGCTCGTTCGCTGTCGCGTCCACCTGGATCAGAACACCAGCGGCGGGTTTGGCGGCGCGGCTTCCGCCGTCTTGGGCGTGTCAACGGGAGGTGTGGCGCCGCTGGCGGCCCCTTCGGTGGACGGGGTGGGCGTGGCCGCTTCACTCTTGGCGTCGGGCAACTGCGGCATCAGCGGAGGTATCTGAGCCGACTTTGGGAATGAACTGCGCATTTCCGAATCGAATGCTGAGCCACTCTTGCGGATCGACTCACTGGTCGTGTCGATCTCGCCCTTTACAGTCCGGTACTGCTCTTCGAGATAGCCGATCTCATCACTGAACTCTTCGCGGACCGCCCTCGCGTAGCGCTGCGCCTGGCGCACGGCCCGGCCGATCTGGTAGGCGACGTTCGGCAGCCGCTCCGGTCCGACCACGACGAGCAGGAGAACGAGGATGACGAGGAGTTCCTGATAACCTACACCCAGGAATTCCACAGCAACCTCCCCCGGACCGGCTCAAGTACCTTCGGCCAGGAGGGCAGCCTACTTGTCCTCGATGCCGTGGTCCTTCAAATAGTCTACGGCGTCCTGCACCGTGGCGATCTTTTCAGCGTCTTCGTCGCTGATCTCGAGCTGGGTGTCCTGGGAGAACTCCTCTTCGAGCGACATGATGAGCTCAACGAGGTCAAGCGAGTCAGCATTGAGGTCTTCGGCGAACGACGCATTTGGCAGCACCTCGTCCTCCTCGACTCCGAGCTGCTCAACGACAATCGCGCGGACACGTTCGAACACTGTAGGCATGGGCTAGGTCTCCTGCTGTTGCGGGTTTTGAGAGTCCCCAGACCCGGATTGCTTCTCGTCCGAAGCACCACTCCGGATCCGCGCACTCACGGTTCTCAGTACACCATTTACGAATGCCGGCGAACTTGCCCCTCCATAACGGTGGGCGAGCTCGACAGCTTCATTCACTACTGCTCCGACCGGCGCGGAGCCGTCCGAGAGCAGCTCACATATTGCAAGCCGAAGAATGTTCCGGTCAACGACGGCAAGCGTGTCTACCGGGTATTGCGTGGCTGCTTCCTGGATAATCTCGTCCAATTCGGCCTTGCGCCGGGAAACCGCTCGCAAAGTCCCTCTTCCGAACCCGCTTGGGCCAGGCGCGGTGACCTCCGGGTCTTCGTCCAAACTCTCTTCAAGGCGCCGGTTGAAGGCCGCCTCCGCGTCGTGGTCCGATGTTTCTGATTCATACAGAGCCTCGATGACGAGGAACCGTACCCGGCGCATGACGCTATCCGTCACGCCATCACCATGCCGCCATCGACATGGATGCACTGACCGGTGATGTAGTTCGCGCCGTCACCCGCCAGGAACGCAACCAGGGGTGCCACGTCCTCGGGATTGGCGATCCGGCCCAGGGGTACCTGTCCCATGACCGCGGCCACCTGTGCCCCGGTCATCGCGGCCGTGATGTCGGTCTGGATGAACCCCGGTGCAATCGCATTTACCGTGATTCCCCGCGAGGCGACTTCTCGCGCCACGGCGCGGGTGAAGCCGATCATCCCGGCCTTGGCCGCGGCGTAGTTCGCCTGTCCGGCATTGCCCATGACCCCGACAACGCTGGCGATGTTGATGATCCGCCCATTCTTCGCCCGGAGCATCGGGCGCATGGCGGCTTTGGTCACCAGGAACGTCCCCCGCAGGTTGGTGTTCTGGACGTCGTCCCAGTCGGCCTCCGACATCCGCATCAGCAGGCCGTCACGGGTGATGCCAGCATTGTTGACGAGGATGTCGAGCGAACCAAAGCGGTCGACCGTTTGCTTCACAATCGCTGCGGCCGCTGCCGGGTCGGCGACATCGCCACCAACCGCGAAGGCCTCGCCTCCGGCGGCAACGATCTCCGCCGCGACCTGTTCAGCCATCGCTTCGTTGGTCTGGTAGTTCACGGCGACCTTTGCGCCGTGCCGTCCCAGCTCCATGCAAATTGCCCGACCGATCCCACGCGAGCCGCCCGTAACGAGCGCCCCTCTGCCATCGAGGTCTCCCACGCCTACCCTCTCGAAACTCAGAGTTAGAGTTCGACGCGGACCGTTTTCGCGTCGTTTACGTTGATGCAGTTCGCTTTGCGCAGCATGCGCTTGATGATGCCGGTCAGCACCCGGCCAGGGCCGAATTCGATGAACGTCTCAACGCCCTGGGCCCCAAGGTAGTCAACCGTCTTGCTCCACTGCACCGGGCGGAACACCTGGTCCACCAGTTCATTCCGAACCGCGGTCTGGTCATGAATCGGGATGGCGGTGCAGTTTGCGATCACCGGCACGACCGGGTCCATTACGAGCGAAATCGCCAGCGGATGGACCATCCCATCGGCGGCAGGCTTCATCAGGCTGCTATGGAACGCACCACTGACCGCCAGCGGAATGACCTTCACCGCGCCTCTGGCTTTCGCATAGTCGAGAGCGCGGACAACGGCATCGCGTTTCCCGCCGATGACGATCTGGCCCGGTGCGTTCACGATGCAAATCTCGGCGCCAGCCTCACGGCAGACGTCTTCGCAGTCGGTCACGTCGAGGCCAAGCACCGCCGCCATGGTGCCCGGGTTCTTGTCGCCCGAAGCCTGCATCAATTCGCCGCGCAGGCGCAGCAGCTTGATTGCGTCTTCGAAGGAAAGGGATCCCGCAGCGACGAGCGCCGAATACTCGCCGAGCGAGTGTCCCGCGACATAAGCAGGGCGGCCGGCAAGCTGCGGTGACAGCTCGGTCGCAACCTTCAGCAGGGCGAGCGTCGTCACCGCGATAGCTGGCTGGGTGTTCTTCGTTTGTTGGAGTTCGTCCTCCGGCCCTTCAAAGCAGACCTTGCTGAGCTTGAAGCCGAGGATGTCGTCGGCGCGGTCAAACAACTCGCGCGCCGAAGGGAACTCGTCGTAGAGGTCTTTGCCCATCCCCACGGATTGCGTCCCCTGTCCGGGGAACACAAAAGCCCGGCCGGGATGGGCCGGTTCGCCCAGGGCGATGAAATGAGTCATCGCCGCGGGAGGCGTCGTTAGCTGTCCAGTTCCGGCGTTGGCATCGTGATCGCTTCGCGACCCCGGTAGGTCCCGCAAATCGGGCAGGCGTGATGCGCCAGGCGCGGGCTCTTGCAACGTGGGCAGTCCACGATGTGGGGCATCTTCATCGCGAGATGACTGCGACGCTTGCCCTGTCGTGAACTGGGGTATTTCCGCTTTGGCAGCGGCGGCATAGCGGGTCTCCTTCAGGTCGTTAGCCATTCGTCTGCTTCAATGCCGCGAGTGCTTGCCAGCGGCTATCGATTGGCGTTCGATCACAGGCACAGGGTGCCACAGATAGGTCTTGTCCGCACTTCGGGCAGAGGCCCGGGCAGTCCGGACGGCAAAGTGGCTGCAGCGATGCAGCCATCTCGCTATATTGCCGCACCGCTTCCGTGATGTCGACCATGTGGTTCTCGTCAATAACGAACGCATCCGGGTCAGTCTCCGTCTTCAGCTTTTGTCCGGTAGCGACATCTACCTGTTGGACGAATACTTCCTCGAAACTGATCTCGGCGGGATAGGCAAACTGCGCAAGGCAGCGGCTGCATTCGCCTTCGATCAGGACGTTCGCCTCGCATCGGACCAGGACGCCGTCAGGCGTGCGTAGCAGTTCCACCCTGCCCCCGTGGACAGGCGGTTCAGGGTCCAGTCGGTAACGCCGCGTGGAACCGATTGGCTCGCGGAGAAGCTGCGAAACGTTGTAGAGCACAGGACGACCTCGCGGGGGAGGTGTGCGCAGTATACCAAGCGAACGGGGTCTGCGAAGGCTCACAGGCGGCGCTCCCTTCATAACGCGCCGCTCACTGTGACAATTCAGCTGAATGGACAACAGAATGGACAACGGATCTTTCTCGAAGCGTTTACGGAAGCTACGCTTCGCGATGAGGTTAGCCTCATGAGCCAGGTTCTCGAACTCCTCACACTGCAAACCATCGATGCCGAAGTCGCCGCCTTTCGGGCAGCACTCGCCGAGGCTGAGCGTCGCATTGCCACTGACGATGCCCTCGACGAAGCCCGTGCCCGCCTCGCGACCGCTGCGGAAGCACTCTCTTTGACCCGCGCAGAGCAGCGCCGGGTCGAGGCGGAGATCGCCGGCCTCACCGCAAGGATCACGCCCGAAGATCGCCGCCTCTACGACGGGTCGGTCAAGAACCCCAAAGAGCTGGCCAGCATTCAGCACGAAGTCGAACTCCTGAAGGCCGCCCGTTCGAAGCTGGAGGATGACCTTCTTGTCGTCCTCTCGCGCCTCGAGGCGGAGACTGCCGAGCACGAGACATGCGCCGCTGATGCCGCTGCCCATGAACGCCGTCGCGGCGAGGAACTCATCGAGCTCCAGTCCGAAGTGACCCGCGTTGCCGTCTCCATGGCTGAAGCCGAGGGGCGCTCGAACGTCCAGCGGACGAAACTGCCGCCGACTTCGCTGCGCACCTATGACGATGTCCGCCGCCGCAAAAGCGGTGTCGCAGTCGCCCGGATGACCGGTACCAATTGCGGGGCCTGCCGGGTCAGCCTGCCGGATGCAATTCGCCGCCGCGCGATGATCTCGGAGATACCGGCCCAGTGTCCGAACTGCGACCGGATCCTCTGCCCGGGCTAGCCCGATGAGAGCCGTCGGCTACTTTGCGGAAGGGGCAAAGCGCGCGGGTGTAAAACGCCCGATCGGCGAGCAGAATCGCGCTTTCCTCGACTTCTGCACCCGCGAAGGCTACGAAGTTGCCGCCACCTTTCTTGATACGGAAGGGCAGGACGGCGAGGACGGTGGCTTCCGCCAGATGCTCGCTTTCCTCCAACGCGAGGGCCGCGGATTCATGGTCGTGGTCATCGACGGCCTCGGCGCTCTTGGCAACGATCTGGGCCAGGCAGCCATGAAGCTCCTCACCATCGAAAACTGCGGCGTCGCGGTCATCAGCGCCTCCAACGGTAAGGAAGCTGCGAAGGAACTCGTCGCCACCTGGGCGGATCGTGGAGACGGGACCCCGGTCTCCGAGCGCGTCCGCACCGCGATGCGCCGCAAAGCCGTCCGTGGCGAGGTCCTGGGCCGGCCGCCCTACGGTTACCGCGTGGGCCCGCGCCACAGGCTGGAACTCGTACCCGAAGAAGCTGTGGTCGTTCGCTACATCTTCAGGCTCTATCTCCAGGAAGAGATGGGCATCCGCAAGATCGCCGGCCAGCTCAACGATGAGAACATTCCCACCCGTCGCGGTGGACGGTGGAGCATGGTCAGCATCCGCGACCTGCTGCGAAATCGTTCGTACCTCGGCACCTACGCCCGCTTTGGCGTCAAAGTGCCCGGCAGCCACCCTGCACTCGTCTCCGCGGATGACTTTCGGCGCGTTCAGGAGAGGCTGACCGCCCATCACGGCGCCACCCGCGAACGCACGGTTCAGCCCTATCTCCTCAGTGGCCTCGTCTACTGCGCGCGCTGCGGCAACCGCTTGATCGGTGTCAGCCGGCGCCAGAAGTGGACGACCAAGGATGGCGAGCAGAAGTCCGGCGCCTACCGCTACTACCAGTGCGAGAGTCGGACCAACCAGAGCGCCTGCGGCTACAACACCCAGCGCACGAACGAACTCGAGGCGCGTGTCCGCGACATGCTGAAAGAGGAATCGCCTGGGCTGAGCCGCCTCCGCCGCGCCGGCAACGCCGATACCTACCTCCTCGACATGGTGGGCAATGTGGAGAAGATTGAGGCCCGGATCCGCCGCACGCGGCACCAGGTCGAGGAGCTCGTTGCCGACGCCGCCCACGGGCATATCACGATCGAACGGATGAAATCGATCGGCGGGGAGCACGCGCGGGA
>DATCGT010000328.1:0-3005 GCA_036508775.1 Tepidiformaceae bacterium
GGTCGGCTGGGCGCAGTTCCAGTCGAACGAGGAGGGACTGCCCTCGCAGATCATCCGCACCGAAGACGGCGCCCAAACCTGGCGCAATGTTTCACCCGCTCTGCCCGGCGGTGAGACGATCCACCAGGCCTTCTTCCTCGATACCGCGCACGCATGGGTCCTCATCGACGACGTCACCGCCGCAAGCCCCCCACTCCTCCCAACGCGCATCTCGCGGGGCGCCTGGACCGCCGACGCGGGCAAAACGTGGACCGAGAGTGCTCCCGTAGGAATCTCCACTCCCGTCCCCCCTCTCGGCTCGGATCTACTTATGATCACGTTCGCCGACAGTCAGCACGGATGGGTCCGCGACAACGCGGGCACGCTCTTCCGCACAACCGATAGCGGCAACACCTGGCACAGGATTTCCGTCAGTTCGGGTACCAACAGCCAGCCGGTGACCGGCCACCTCCCGGCATCTTGCTCGGCAGGGCTCACATTCCGAGACAGTTCGCAGGGCTATGCGGCCGGTACCTGTCCGAATGACAGCTCAGGACTCCCGCTCTTCTTCCGCTCGGAAAATGCCGGCGCCTCTTGGACGCGACAGTCGCTCCCACTTCCCGACAACGCTCAGCAGTCTGTTGGTGGATGCCAGTGTGTAGTGTCACTGCCATCCTTTCCGACTTCCAGCGACGGCTTCGTCGCTCTCTGGAGCCCGATCCCTATGGGGGCGTCCCCTTCCGCGGCAACGAGCTGGCAGCGAACCGTCTACGCCTCTCACGATGGTGGGCGCACATGGCAGGTCATCGGCGCGCCGCACACGGGCGACGCATACCTGGGAATGGTTCGCTTCGTAGATGCGATGCATGGATGGCTCGTTGATAGCACGCAGGACAGCGCCCGCTCGTTTCGCACGGTCGACGGCGGCCTGACCTGGCAGCAACTTCCCGGGGACCAGTTCCTGGCGCCGCTCAACTTCACTTCGCCAACCGAAGGGTGGGCGCTGAGCGTAGACGCGTCCGGCCCATGGGGCGTGATTCACTCCGTGGACGGCGGCGAGACCTGGCAACCCGTCGTGCCGGGGCAGACTGACCCGCGGGCGCCCGCGTTCTCTACCCCGCCTCCGGGAAAGTGACGCAGGTGGTCGTGCTCTCGATGCCATCGACCGCGCGAATGTGGCGGCTGATTACGCTCGGGACGTCCGTCAGCGTGGGCACATCGACAACCGCGACGATGTCGTACGGCCCCATCACCTGGTAAACCTCGGCGATGCCGTCCACGTTGCTCAGCTTGTCATAGACCTCGATGGTCTTCGCGGGATCGACGACGATCAGGACGAACGCTTTGATAGACATCGGTAGGCATCTCTCCGCTCGGCGTTGGCCCGAGCTGCATGGTGTCCAAACGAACGTATCAGAACTGTGTTTCGGGCGTGTGAAGACGCCTTATTCGTCGCGAAGACGGAGGACCGCCATGAACGCTTCCTGGGGAATCTCGACGTTCCCCACGCGCTTCATCCGCTTCTTGCCTTCGGCCTGCTTCTCCAGCAGCTTCCGCTTCCGGCTGATGTCGCCGCCGTAACATTTCGCGAGCACGTTCTTTCGCATCGCGCGGATGGTTTCGCGGGCAATGATCTTGCCGCCCACGGCCGCCTGGACCGGCACATCGAACATCTGGCGCGGGATCAGGTGTTGCAGCTTCGAGACCAGCAGCCGGCCCTCGCGCGCCGCGTTCGACGAGTGCGTGATCAACGACAATGCGTCGACAACGATCGCGTTGACCAGCACGTCGACTTTCACAAGGTTCGCCGTCCGGTAGCCATCCAGGTGGTAGTCCAGGCTCGCGTAGCCGCTGGTCGACCCCTTCAGGATGTCGTAGAAGTCGACCAGGATCTCCGCCATCGGGATGTCGTACTCGAGCAGAATGCGCGCCTCGCCCGGAGCCATCTCGTTCTCCGGCTCGAGGTACTCCATCCGCATGAACTGGCCGCGCCGGTTGGTCACGAGGTCCATGACCTGCCCGATGTAGCGGCTTGGCGTGATGACGTCGATCTTCGCCCACGGCTCGCGGATCTCCCCGATCTTCGAGGGGTCTGGCAGGTCAGCCGGGTTATCGACCAGGATCGTCTCGCCTGCGGTTGTCTCGACTTCGTACTCCACGCTCGGCGCCGTCGTCAGGAGGCTGAGCCCGTATTCGCGCTCCAGGCGCTCCGTGACGATTTCGAGATGGAGGAGCCCAAGGAACCCGCAGCGGAATCCGAACCCGAGCGCCACCGACGACTCGGGCTCATAAATGAGCGAAGCGTCGTTGAGGCTGAGCTTCGACAGCGCTTCGCGCAGCTCCTGGTACTGGTCGCTGTCCGTCGGGTAGATACCGGCGAAGACCATTGGCTTTGCCTGCCGGTAGCCGGGGAGTGCCTCTGGCGCTGGCGCTGCCTGGAGCGTGATGGTGTCGCCGACGCGGCAGTCGGCGACGTCCTTCAGGCCGGTCGCCACGTAGCCCACTTCTCCGCTCCCGAGCGCCGCAAGGGGCCGCATCTGCGGGTTAAACGTGCCGTACTCGATTGGCTCGAAGACCACCTCGGTCTGCATCAGGCGCAGCGGCTGACGCCCCTCCAGCCGCCCGTTGAACACGCGCACGTGCGCGACCACCCCTTTGAAGGCGTCGTACTTGGAATCGAAGATCAGCGCCTGCAGCGGCGCTTCATCCGACCCCTTGGGAGGCGGAATCCGCTCCGCGATTGCCGCCAGGATCTCTTCGATCCCGATGCCTTCCTTGGCACTGGCGAGGATCGATTCCTCGCGTGAGAAGCCAATCACTCGTTCCAGCTCCGCGGCAACGCGCTCCGGCTCGGCGTGGGGCAGGTCGATCTTGTTAATGACCGGGATGAGCTTCAGGTCCAGGTTCATCGCCAGGTAGACGTTCGCGAGCGTCTGCGCTTCGATCCCCTGCGAGGCGTCGACCACGAGCAGCGCCCCTTCGCAGGCCGCCAGGCTGCGCGAGACCTCATACGTGAAGTCGACGTG
>DATCGT010000329.1:0-5323 GCA_036508775.1 Tepidiformaceae bacterium
TGAATTCGGATATCAAAGCACCCTGTTGGATACGGGCCAGGAGTGCCGGGCTGACTGGCTGGTGATACTCGTAGGCGCCACGGATTAGTACGCTCTTGAGAATGTCTGCGTCTTTCAGCTGGGCATGCCTGTAAGCGATCACAGAATCGTGATACACAAACGGATGCTCCCCCGCCGAGATGATGCAGGACTCGTCGTACCGCGTTGACCGAGTAGTCAGGTTCACGATGGCAACCCGGCCCCATGCGTCAGGCCGACTAATCACCACCCAAAGATGTGGCGGCGTCTCTTTGAGAAAAGCGGCCCCTAGCTCCAACTGCGGGTCTTGCCGAGACTCCGAATGAGCCAGACGGACTCCGCCTCTTGTGAGATGGCTTCAATCTCCTCATCCGACCTTCCCGCCGACCGCAGAATTACTTCCACATCAATGGGAAAGGATGAGCCATTCGGGTCAGACCATTCCGGAAGTTTATGGGTGTATTCCACCAACGCCCATCGGTCCATTTTGCCGAACTCCGCGTAGATGCCGTCAAGCACTCGCTTTTCGTAGGGTGAGAGCGTTTCGAACTCCCCGGTGGTTTTCGCTTTCACCGTGTAACCATCCGGCTCTGAGATGTACTGATACCAATCGGAGCGGGATCCGCCGAGCGGCTCGCCCATGTTTATCGAATTGAGAGTGGAGCTGAGCACCGGGCCGAATGGCATCACGACGAGTCTGTCGCCGGTGATGGGCGCGCCCGTTTCAATTAGCGACTGGCGGTCAGCCAAGTAGAGCAGCTTGATGAGCGCCATGTAGTTCATAGCGCCATTGTTTCGACTCAGCAGATAACTCGCGGCCTGCGCAGTCTTGCGGGTATCGTGGTCGAACCTCAAAGAGGAAACCTCCGGCGGCCACACCGCCCTATGCCTTCAGCGTAGCGTGCACCACCCATGCATACAACGGCCAAGCTTGTCAATATCTTATGGCGGGATCTTTTGTGAAGGTTCGGCTAGAAACCAAATGTTCCCTATTTACACATGGACCTCGGTCCAGTTCGTCCCCATCTCGGACGTGTCGAACCGCATCGCGAGGATGGCATCCGCACCCTTTGCCTGGGCCTCGTCCACCATGCGCTGCATCACCTGGTTACGGCTGTCCGTGAGCGCCTGCGTCATCCCCTTGAGTTCGCCGCCAAACATCGACTTCAGCCCCGAACCCATCTGCGAGAAGGCGTTTCGCGAGCGCACCGTCAGCCCGAAGACTTCTCCCAGCACTTCGGTTATCTCGTAGCCGGGCAGGTCGTTGGTTGTGGCGATGAGCATCGTGGATGTTCTCCTCTGTCGTTGACGTTGTTGACGCCGCAAGATTCGCACGCCGCCGCCCCGAATGCCAAGGTTCGGCTAAGATGCGAAACATGGAGCTGCAGCAGTACTGGAACGAATTCCACGCCGGCAGGCCCACGGACAGGACCGGCTGGTGGGAGGAGACGCCGGAAAAGTCACTGTCGCTCGTGGACCGCTGCCACCTCGCCCCGGACGACCTCGTTGTCGATGCCGGCGCGGCCTCCTCTACCTTCACCGATTGCATGCTCGACCGCGACTTCCGCCGCCTCGTCGCACTCGACATCAGCAAGCCTGCCCTCGATGTCCTCAAAGCCCGGCTCGGCCCCGATCGCGAGGCATCCGTCCGCTACATCGTGGATGACCTCGCCCACCCCGTGCCCGCCCGCGAACTCAGCGACGTCGCACTGTGGCACGACCGCGCCGTCCTCCACTTCCTCATCTCTGAGGAAGACCGCGCAGCCTACGCGAACCTCGTCCGAGAGGCGGTCAGGCCCGGCGGTTACGCGATCTTCGCGGCCTTCTCGCTCACCGGCGCAACCGAATGCAGCGGACTGCCCATCCGGAACTACGACGCGGCGATGTTCGCAGAGTTCCTGGGTGCTGACTTCTCGCTCGTCGAGTCCTTTGACCACGTCTACATCAACCCCTCCGGCTCGCCGCGCCCCTACGTCTACGCGCTCTTCCAGCGCGCCTGACCGCGACACCGCCGCCCCCGTGCGATAGGCTTTCCGGGTTCGCCCAACGCAACATGAGGAGCCTTCCATGCCAGTAACAAGCCGAGAAGTCCACCTGGTAGCACGCCCCGATGGCATGCCCAAAGAAGAAGAATTCGCTCTGGTCGAACAGGCCGTGCCCGATGCCGGCGAAGGCCAGGTCATGGTCCAGAACCTCTACATGACCCTCGACCCGGCGATGCGCCCGCGCCTCTCCGCCGGGCAGCCGCTGAACCAGGCCATGGGTGGCAGCGCGATCGGGCGAGTCATCCAGTCGCGCAACCCCGCCTTCAAGGAAGGCGACCTTGTCCAGAATGGCCTCTCCTTCCGGGAGTACTTCGTTTCGGGCGGCGAACGCCTCGCGAAGATGAAGGTTGACCCGGCCCTCTCCCCGACGGTGTACCTGCATACCCTCGGCGGCTCGGGCTTCGTCGCCTACGGCGGCCTCCTCGACATCGGCAAGCTTCAGGACGGCGAGCAGGTCTTCGTTTCGACCGCCGCCGGCGCCGTCGGCTCGGTCGCGGTCCAGGTCGCCAAGATCAAGAACTGCTACGTGATCGGCAGCACCGGCTCCGATGAAAAGTGCCGCTGGCTTCACGACGAACTCGGCGTCGACGCCGTCATCAACTACAAGAAGGAACCGATCCGCAGGGCGTTGAAAGAGAAGGCTCCGAAGGGCATCGACGTCTACTTCGACAACGTCGGCGGCGACCACCTCGACGCCGCCCTGCCGCGCATGAACCTGCTCGGCCGCATCCCCGTCTGCGGGATGATCTCCGCCTACAACAGCTTTGGCGCCATCTCTACGGGCGTCACGACCCTCTCGAACATCATCTACGGTCGCATCACCATTCGCGGCTTCGTCGGGACCGACTTCCAGCAGCTCCGCGAACAGTTCGACCACGAGATGACCGGCTGGCTCAAGGACGGGCGCGTCAAGTACAAGGAGACCATCCACAACGGCATCGAGAACGCCCCGAAAGCCCTCATCGGCATGATGAACGGCGAGAACATCGGGAAGATGCTGGTCAAACTCGCCGACTGAGCGCCGAGGGCCTGTCCCCGGCGACAAAGATCGGTTTACCACGGCTATACGCCCAACCTGAGAGGGTGGTCAGAAGGGCCCCGCCCCCGCACGCACGTGCCGGATTCGGCTGCGCCCAAACCCCCAGGATCGGACTTCGATGCGCCTGAACTCTGTCCAGTACAAGTACCTGGTCGCCGCCGCGTTCCTCTTCGGCCTCTTCATGGACCTGATGGACCTGACCATCGTCAACGTCGCCCTGCCGACGCTCGGGAGCCGCTTCAACGCCGGCAACTCGACCCTCGAGTGGGTCGTCACCGGCTACCTCCTGAGCCTCGCGATTTGGATCCCCGCCTCGGGCTGGATCGGCGACCGCTTCGGGACGAAGAAGACCTTCCTCTTCGCACTGGCGATGTTCATCGCCGGCTCCGCCCTCTGCGGCGCTTCTCAGAGCATCGGCCAGCTCATCGCCTTCCGCATCCTCCAGGGAGTTGGCGGCGGCATGATGACGCCTGTCGGGACGGCAATGCTCTTCCGGGCGTTCCCGCCGTCTGAGCGGGCCCGCGCATCGCTCATCCTCACCGTGCCGACGGTCATCGCCCCGGCCCTCGGGCCCATCGTCGGCGGCTGGCTCGTCGACTACGTCGACTGGCGCTGGATCTTCTACGTGAACCTGCCCATCGGACTGGTCGGCCTCGTCTTCAGCGCCATGTTCCTCAAGGAACACAAAGAACCGACGGCCGGAGGCTTCGACGCTCGCGGATTCCTGTTCTCCGGCGCCGGGCTGGCACTCGTCCTTTACGCGCTCTCCCGCGCCCCCGCCGACGGCTGGGCATCGTGGAGCGTTGCCGGGACCGGGAGCGCAGGCGTCGCCTCCTTCGTGCTCCTCATCGTCACCGAGCTGCGCCAGCGAACCCCGATGCTGGACCTGCGTCTCTTCAGCGACCGGATGTTCCGGAGCGCAAACATCGTCTCCTTCACGGCCATGGGCAGTATGCTCGGCGTCCTCTTCCTGATGCCCCTCTTCCTCCAGGATTTGCGAGGCTTCTCGGCGATCGAGACGGGCTTCATCCTCCTCCCGTCGGCGGCGGGTACGGTCCTCTTCGCCCAGCTCTCAGGGCGCCTCTACCCGATCGTCGGGCCGCGCCGCCTCCTCGCGGTGGCGCTGACGATGTTCGGGCTCAGTTCCGCGCTCATGCTCTTCGTCGGCCTTCAGACCAGCGTCTGGTGGATTGCCGGAATCATGTTCGTCCGGGGTATCGCCATGGCCTTCACCTTCATCCCTCTGCAGGCCTCGACCTTCTCGACCATCAGCCCCGCGAGCACCGGCAGGGCATCGTCCATCTCCAACACGAACCGCCAGGTGGCGGGTTCGCTCGGCGTCGCAATCCTCGCGACAGTCCTGACCTCGCGCCTCAAGATGCACCTCGCCACGGCTGTCGCCTCCGCCGCGCCCGCGGCAAAGCAGGCCGCGATCCAGCACGGAACCCTCCTCGCCTTCCACGATGCCTTCTTCGCCGCCGTGGCGATCGGCGTAATCGGCGTCGTCTCGTCCGTCCTCATTCACGATGAGGACGCCGCCGCGACGATGCGCCAGGCCGCCGTCAGAGTGCCCGAGGGCATAGTCCCCGAGCACTAAGGCCGGTGGCACCGGGGCTACCGCGCGGAATGGTCGCAACTGCGTATACTTCCGCCCCATGCCAGGTGCTTTTTCGGGACTCCGTATCCTCGACTTCACCCAGGGCATTGCTGGCCCGCTGGCCAGCATGCTCATCGGCGACTTTGACGCCGAAGTAATCAAGATCGAACCCCCCGGCGGCGACCGGGCGAAGTCGCTCCCCGGGTACCTCTGCTGGAACCGGAACAAGCAGCGCCTCGTGCTCGATGTCACGACTTACGCTGGCCTCGTCGCGGCGCGGAAGCTCCTCGCCACCGCCGATGTCGCCGTCTTCGATGCCCACCCCGGAGAACTTGAGCGCCTGGGCCTCGACGCCACCACCCTGCTAACCGCGAACCCGGCCCTCCTCCACGTCTCGATGCCCCCCCTTGGCACGGACGGCCGCTGGAGCCAGCTCCCACCCAACCACGACCTCCTGGCCGCCGTCAGCGGGATGGCCCACCTCCAGTTCAGCTACGCCGACCAGCCAGTGCATCTCAACACGCCTCAACTGCAGTACGACCATGCGCTCGTGGCGGCTGGCGCCATCGGCTCCGCGCTCTACGAGCGATCGATGAGCGGACGTGGCCAGGCGATTACCGTCAG
>DATCGT010000330.1:0-13006 GCA_036508775.1 Tepidiformaceae bacterium
CGCGATGACGATTCGGCAGCACGCAGTTTCATTGACGAGCAGATCGCTGACCTTGCCCGTCAGCGCGACGCGCTGGAGAGCGCGATCCTCGAAACAGAGTCAGCGCTTCGCGATCTGCAGACTGGCGGCCTCAGCGCAACCGTGGCCCGCGAAGGGCTCCTAAACTTCCGCCGGGTCTATGAGCAGCTCCGCCCCTTCGAGAAACAGGAGCTCATCCGCCTCGTGCTCAGCCGGGCCGTCGTGGGCGACAAAGAGATTTCCCTCGAAATATACGAAGAAGCCTGCGCTTCGTTTGCGCAGGCTTCTGAAAGCGATAAACGCTTTGAGGCACCGATGTGGCTCCCCGGCGAGGATTCGAACCTCGAACATTTCGGTTAACAGCCGAACGCTCTACCGTTGAGCTACCGGGGAAGGCAACCCAAGTTTCCGGGTCCGGGCCTGAAGACGCAAGATTGTCCCGTCACGGCGATCGACCAATACTTCGTCTCACCCCGATCAAGAACGGAAAAACGGTTGACAGCGAGCTGGTACCGCCAGTACAAACGGAGAGCTGCCTCGCGGCCGCCGAGCAATCCTACGTGAAGCGCGGTTCGTACTACTTGAAGAGCAGGTCACCGAGGGTAGGAGGGGGACAAATCTTGGCTGAGAACTTCATCGGCGGCATCGAGCCGACCGCTCCAGTGATCGGAGGCTAGGTAGATGCAGCGTTATATCGCTCGACGTCTCCTCCTCATGATTCCGACCCTGTTCGGAGTCACTTTCATCGTCTTCATCCTCGTGCGGTCGGTGCCTGGAAGCGTCATCGACCTGCTCGGAGGCGACTACGGTGCCGCTGACCCAGCGGTGAAGGCCGCTCTGAAGAAGGAATACAGCCTCGATCAGAACGTTGCCGTGCAATACGTCAACTGGATGGGCCACGTGCTTCGCTTCGACCTCGGGAAATCCATCCTCAGCAGTCGAACCGTTACCAGTGAGCTGCAGAACCGCCTCCCGGTGACCTTCGAACTCGGCGTCCTCGCGATGATCTGCGCGATGTGCATCTCTGTCCCTATCGGCATCCTGTCCGCAATCAGGCAGGACTCCATTTGGGACGGGGGCAGCCGAAGCCTCGCGATCGGCCTGCTCGCCATCCCCAACTTCTGGGTGGCTACGCTCATCATTACCTTCGCCGGTAGGTACTTCATTTGGGGGGTGCCCCCGAGAACCTACGTCAACCTGACCGCGAACCCGATCGCGAATTTCAAGGAAATGATCGTGCCGGCGTTGATCCTCTCGTTCGGCCTCTCCGGTTCAGTCATGCGCTTCACCCGATCAACCATGCTCGAAACGCTCCGCCAGGACTACATCCGGACCGCATGGTCGAAGGGGCTCTCCGAGCGGGTCATTATCTTCAGGCACGCACTTCGCAACGCCCTGATCCCGGTCGTTACGGTCATCGGCCTCCAGCTCCCGCTGTTAGTCGGCGGGACGGTCATCATCGAGACCGTCTACTCGATTCCCGGGATGGGCAGGTACTACATCTCCGCCATCAACACGCACGATTACCCGGTCATCCAGGGGATTAACCTCTTGGTCGCCACCGTCGTTGTCTTTGCCAACCTCGGCGTCGACATCCTCTATTCAGTCCTCGACCCAAGGATTCGGTACTCGTAATGGCATCCACTGATCTCGCCGTTCTCGAACAATACTCACTCCGGGCCGAGAAGCCGCGCATCGTGCGCATCCGCCAGGGCCTCTTCAACTTCATCCGCCACAAGCCGCTCGGCGCCTTCGGTGCCGTGATCGTGATTGTGTTGATTAGCGTGGCGGCCTTCCCCGGCGTCTTCGCCAACCACGGACCCAACGTGCAGATGCTCTCCGACCGCAACATGGGCCCCAGCGCGGGACACTGGTTCGGCACCGATGCACTCGGCCGTGACCTCTACTCCCGCATCATCTACGGCACCCGCACAGCGATCCTCATTGGCTTCGGCGTGGTCATACTCAGTGCGACCGTTGCCTCATGCCTTGGCGTCATTTCCGGCTACTTCGGCGGCTGGTTCGACATGGCCCTCCAGCGCGTCGTCGACATCGGCATCGCGCTCCCCGGCCTGATCTTCATCATCCTCGTCGTCACCACCCTCCAGCAGATCCCGGTGATGTTCCGCATCGTCCTCGCCGTTGGCACGATCTCAGCATTCGGCCAATCTCGAGTCATCCGCGGGGCCGCGATCAGCGCCAAACAGAACCAGTACGTCGAGGCCGCGAGAGTGCTCGGGGCAAGCGACTTCCGGATCATCTTCCGTCACATCCTCCCTAACGTTTTCGCCGTCGTCATCATCGGCATCTCCATCGGCATTGGTGGGGCGGTTTTGCTTACGTCCTCACTCTCGTTCCTCGGCTATGGCGTGCAGCCCCCGACAGCGGACTGGGGACGGATGCTCAATGAAGCTCGCGACACCCTAGTGCGGAATCCTCACCTGGCGATCTTCCCGGGCCTCGCGATCTTCTTCACGGTCTTCAGCTTCAACATGCTGGGCGACGCCTTGCGCGACGTCCTCGACCCACGTCTCCGCGGCTCCCGTTAGCAAACAGAGCCACCAAAACACGACCAAAAGGGGGAAGCGTTGCGCTTCCCCCTTTTCTTTGCCCTCAACGTCACCTGGCTATTACGCCCCGGCCTTCAGCCCCCGGACATAGTGCTCGACCTGCCGGAGCGGACGTTCTCTGTCGATCGGCGATCCGCCAAGCACATGAGCGAGGATGAAAATGTCCATGATGCCCGTGAGCGCGGTCGCGCATTCGCCCGCGCTCCCCTGTAGCAATTCGCCCCGCTCCATGCCCCGCAACAGGATCTCGTCAAGCGGACGTCGCACCCGCTCGGCAAGCGTCTCCGCCAGCGCCGCCAGCGGGACTCCGCCAAGCCCAAGCACTTCCCGGAGGATGAGCGCTATCGTGTCCTCGTTTGCCAGGAAGTGATCCATGTAGCTCTTGCAGAAGGCCATGACCTGCTCCGCGGCGCTTCCGCCCGCGGGCAACGATCCCGCGATCGCTTCATCCTTCTCCTCGAGGATCTCCCGCACGACACTCGCGTACAGCCCGTCCTTCGAGTTGAAGTAGTAGTAGATCATTGGCTTCGTGGTCTGCGCGTCTTCCGCGACCTCTCGCAACGAGGTCGCCGCGAAGCCCTTCCGCGAGAAGTGGTGCAGGGCGCTGGCAAAGATTCGACCGCGCACGTCCGCATCGCGCGCTGTCGCGGCAGGTCGGGTCACGCCGTACTCCAGCAAGGGATTTGAGTCACGTCCCCCGCGTACCAGTAGCGGCCGGGGACCTGCACCGGATTATAGGCCGCCCGCCCCCACCAGTAAGGCACTTAGGGACCGCCACAAAACAATGCTCGACTATCGCGAATCTAATGCAGATTCGCATAACAGCAAGGTTGTTTTGTGGCATTGCCTTAGCACCTTCGTCCGGTGGATTCGGAGGCGACAGAATGCCTCGTGAAGCGTCGAGACTTCCCCGGGGCCGTTGTCAGTGGCCCGTTGATCAGTTACCTTCAAATTGCCCTTTAAGACGGTCCTGTGAGGCTGTTAAGGGAGGAGGCCCCGGTATGGCCGGCCTGCATGTGGATACCTGCACAGACGCCTGCCCCACCTTTCGGGGGAGGCGTTTCTTATGAGCCTTGAGCGCCTGCTCGGCCCCGACGAAATCGCCCGCACCGTCCGACGCCTCGCCCACGAAATCATCGAAAACAACAGCGGTACCGCGAACCTGGTAATCGTTGGCCTCCTCAGCCGCGGCTACCCGCTGGCAGTCCGCCTCGCCACGGAAATCGAAGCGTTCGAAGGCGTTCGCCCTCCCGTCGGCCGCCTCGATATCGGACTTTACCGCGACGACGTCTCCCGCCGGGGCATTCCTCCAGTACTCCGACCCAGCGATATTCCCGTCAACATCGACGGAGCCACTGTCGTCCTCGTCGATGACGTGCTCTTCACCGGCCGCAGCGTCCGTGCGGCGATGGACGCCCTCCTGGACTTCGGCCGCCCGGCCCAGGTCAGGCTCGCGGTCCTCATCGACCGCGGCCACCGCGAGTTGCCCATTCGCCCGGACTTCGTCGGCAAGAACATCCCCACGGCGCTCGTCCAGTCGGTCAATGTCCACCTCGCCGAACTCGACGGCGAAGACGGCGTCTATGTCGTCGGACAGGAGGCGTCCCATGCTTGATGTCTCGAACCCGGAAGCCATCGCCAATGAACCCGGGACGCGCTGGCGCACGAAGGATCTCCTCGACACCGACCAGCTCACCCCCGAGGAAATCGACCTCGTGATGAGCACCGCCGACGCGATGCACGATGTTCGCTCCCGCCCGGTCGGCAAGGTCGCGACGCTCCGTGGTGCCACCGTCATCACCCTCTTCTACGAACAGAGCACCCGGACACGCGCCTCATTCGAAGTCGCCGCCAAGTCGCTCGGCGCCGATGTCGTCAATCTCACGGCCTCCGGTAGCAGCATCGAAAAGGGCGAGTCACTCATCGACACCGTCCGCACCCTCGAAGCCATCGGCGCGGATGTAGTCGTCATGCGCCACCCGAATTCCGGCGCCCCCTACCTGGCCGCGCGGCACACCGCCGCGAGCATCATCAACGGCGGCGACGGCACCCACGCCCACCCGACGCAGGCACTCCTCGACCTCTTCACGATGCGCCGGCACATCGGCCCTCTCGAAGGCAAACGTGTCGTCATCGTCGGCGACATCCTCCACAGCCGCGTTGCCCGCTCGAATATCTGGACCCTGATGGCCGCTGGCGCATCGGTGACGCTCTGCGGCCCGGCAACCCTGGTTCCCCGCACCCTCGCCGGGAAGACGGAGCGAGGCACCTGTGATGTAACGACCAACCTCGAAGAGGCCCTCGAAGGCGCTGACGTCATCATGACTCTGCGGATCCAGAAGGAACGCCAGCACTTCGGGTTTATTCCATCACTGCGCGACTACATTCGCGGCTATCAGGTGAACGCTCGGCGCCTCGCGATCGCCAACCCGGGAGCCCTGGTTATGCACCCCGGGCCCATGAACGAAGGCATCGAAATCTCACCCGACATCGCTCACGGCCTCGGCTCAGTCATTGAGGAACAGGTCACGAACGGCGTTGCGGTCCGAATGGCCATCCTCTATCTCATCACCACGGCACGCGCACAATGACCACACTCCTCTTCCGCGGCGGCCGAGTCATCGACCCCGCCAACGGTGTCGACCGCGTCTGCGACGTTCTCGTCGACGGCGGGATCATCACGCGGATCGGCGACCGGATCGTCCAGTCCGGTGCACACGAAATCGACGTGACCGGCTCCATCGTCACGCCCGCCTTCGTCGACCTCCACACACACCTCCGCGAGCCCGGCTACGAACAGAAGGGCACCGTCGCCACGGAGACTGAAGCCGCCCTGCGGGGTGGCTTCACCACCGTCTGCGCGATGCCGAATACCAGCCCCGCCCCCGATTCGCTCACCATCGTCCAGTCGCTCCTCGAACTCATCGCTCGCACAGCCCGCGTCCGCGTCCTCCCGATTGGTTGCGTGACGCGCGGACGCGCCGGCAAAGAACTCGCGGACCTCTCCGAGCTGGCCGACGCCGGCTGTATCGCCATCAGCGACGACGGCAACCCGGTCGCCGACGGCCGCCTGATGCGCAACGCTCTCGAATATGCCGCCGCCCTCAGGTTGCCCCTCTCGGAGCACTGCGACAGCCCCTCATTGAATGCCGATGGCGTCATGAACGAGGGCCGCATCAGCGAACGCCTCGGGCTCGCCGGTCAGCCGGCCGCCGCCGAGGTCTCTGCGATCGCCCGCAACATAGCCCTCGCCGAAACGACGGGGGCCCACCTCCATATCGCCCATGTCAGCACGGCCCGCAGCGTCGAACTCGTGGCCGAGGCGAAGGCCCGGGGACTTCACGTGACCGCCGAGGTTACCCCGAGTCACCTTTTCCTCACCGAAGACGCGGTATTCGGCACCGGCCCCGAGGCCGCCTACGACACGAACGCCCGGATCAACCCTCCCCTTCGTACGGAGGCCGACCGGCAGGCGCTCCTCCGCGCACTGAATAACGGCATCATCGACGCCATCGCGACCGACCACGCTCCTCACGCGATCGAGGACAAGCTCTGCGAGTTCGACGTTGCTGCACCCGGCATCAGCTGCCTCGAAACGGCCGCCGCGACGATTTTCACCCTCGTCTCACGCGGCGAACTCGACCTGCTGGCCGCCATTCGCGCCCTGACCGCCGGCCCCGTCGCAACCTTCGCTCTCGGGGCCCGCATCCCAGGGATTGGCGCGCTAACCCCCGGCCTCTCGACAGACCTCGTCGTACTCGCTCCCGGCGAGAACTGGACTGTCGACACCTCGACCTTTGCCTCGAAGGGCAAGAACACGCCGCTCAACGGCCAGTCGCTCACCGGTCGCGTCCGGCACGTCATCATGAACGGCGAGCTCGCCTACTCCGCGGAGTTGGCGCATGCCTGAAGCACTCCTCGTCCTCGCTGACGGCACTGTCTTCGAAGGCACCTCCATTGGTGCGGAAGGAACCGCCGACGGCGAAGTCGTCTTCAACACCTCGATGACCGGTTACCAGGAGATGCTCACCGACCCGTCCTACGCCGGCCAGCTCCTGACCCTCACCTACCCGATGATTGGCAACTACGGCATGGATGCCCGCGTCGAAGAATCGGACCGGGTTCAACCGGCCGGCCTCATCGTCCGCGAGGCAGCCACGTTCGCCAGCCATATTCGCTCGACCGGGACACTCAGCGCTTTCCTCCGCTCCCGGGAAGTCGTCGGCATCGAGGGAGTCGACACCCGTTCCATCACGCGGCGCATCCGCCGCCAGGGCGTCATGCCCGGCACTATCACGACGACCGAATCCGCCGCCGAGGCCATCGCTCGCCTGAAGTCGTTCCCGGGCTACGACGACGTGAACTGGGTGGACAGCGTGACCACCCGAGCGCCATACGACTGGAATGCGCCCTCCGGCCCCGCCCGCCGCGTCGCCCTCCTCGACGGCGGTGTGAAGCGCAACATCATGCGCTCTCTCGAGGCCCGCGGCTGTGCCGTGCGGGTCTTCCCCGCCAACGCCGCCGCCTCCGAACTGCTCGACTGGCACCCTGACGGCGTCGTCCTCTCGCCCGGCCCGGGGGACCCCCGCCTCCTCGTGCCCATGGTTACAGAAGCCCGGAAGTTGATCGGACGAATCCCCATCCTGGGAATCTGCCTCGGCCACCAGGTTGCCGCCCAGGCTCTCGGCGCCGGCACCTTCAAGCTACCCTTCGGTCACCGCGGTGGTAATCACCCGGTCCAGGAAACGGCTACCGGTCACGTGACCATTACCGCTCAGAACCACGGCTACGCCGTCGACACCGATGGGCTCTCCGTTGACGCCTGCGTCAGTCATGTCAACCTGAACGACCAGACAGTCGAAGGCATCGCCCTAAAGACAGAACCTCTGATCACAATCCAGTACCATTCGGAGGCCTGTCCCGGCCCCCTCGACAACACGGACATCTTCGACCGGTTCATGACGATGATCGCATCTGTAGCAGGAGCAATTGGATGACTAGAGATACCGAACAACGCCGCGCGACGGTCGCGGATGCCGGCGCTATAGCCACAATCGTGCGTGGCCTCGGCGCCGAGAACATCGGCATACCGAAGGACTTCGACAACTCCACCGCCGAGCAATGGGTCCAGCGTCTCGGCGACAACGGCACTATCGTCATCGCCTTCGATGGGAGCATCCCCGTCGCCTTCGGCGCACTCGATTTCAACACCACCGAACCGGACACCGGCGTCCTCGGCGTCTGGGTAATTCCCTCCCACCGCCGCCGCGGCCTCGCGACCGACATCGCCGACACGCTCCTCGAATTCGCCCGCGAAAAAGGCTACCGCCGGATCCGCGGGCGGCTTCCCGATAGCAATGAGCCTGCCCTTAGCTTCCTCTCGGGCATCGGCGCCATGGTGCCCCTCCGCAACCCGAACATGCGATTCGAGCTGCCCCTCTAGTGCAGATGCAGCGTACTGAACGGCCCCAGGTGGTACATCGGCGGCGGCGCAACAACGCGCCCGTCCGCCCCTACCGCCGCGCCTCGGCCTGGCCCGATTTGGTCCTCGCCCTGGCACTCACGGGGCTCACGATGGGACTCGTCTTCTTCGTCCTCTCGTTCGTCGATCACAGCGCAAAGGCGGAGGCCGACCTCGCCCGCCTTTTCGCGACGGCGCTCGTACTCATGGGGCTCTTCCTCCTCGCCCTCGCCTTCGGCCTCTCCGGCACCAGCCCCGATCGGCTCGCGCAGTACGCCTTCCCGGCTCTTCTCGGCCTCATCGTCGGTGGACTCGAATCAATCCTCTTCCTCGCACCCGCGCTGCTGGCGCTTCCCCTGCCATTCCTGCTCTTCGTCACGTTGTTCGGCCCTTTCCGCCGCCGTATCGATCGCATGGCGACACCCGGTCGCCGGGTTACGGGGTAACCGGATGCTGTTGAAATCTCTCGGATCCCGGGTGCCCATTCGCAGCCGGGCTACCACTCCGCGAAGCTGCACCAGATCGCCCCGGTGTCGCCAGTGAAGCCCAACAGCGTTCTCATCGTCGGGTCCGGTCCCATAGTCATCGGGCAGGCCGCCGAGTTCGACTACGCCGGCACGCAGGCGTGCAAAGCCATGCGCGAAGAAGGCGTGCGCAGCATCCTTGTGAACTCGAACCCGGCCACCATCATGACCGACCTCGATGTCGCTGACGCCGTCTACATCGAACCCCTGACGGTCGCCTCCCTGGAACGCATCATCGCCCGCGAACGCCCGGAAGGCCTGCTCCCGACCCTCGGTGGCCAGACCGGCCTCAACCTGGCCGTCGACCTTGCCCGCGCCGGCATCCTCGAGAAGTACAACGTCCGCCTGCTAGGCACTCCCCTTGAGGCAATCCGACGCGCCGAAGACCGCGAACTCTTCCGTGACCTCCTCGCGAAGCTCGGTGAGCCAGTCCTCGAGAGTGCCATCTGCACCACCCTCGATGAATGCATCGCGGCGGCCGGACAGATCGGCCTTCCCGTCGTCATCCGCCCGGCCTACACGCTGGGCGGCACCGGTGGCGGCATGGCCTTCACACCCGAACAGCTCCGCACCATCGCAACCTCCGGCCTCGCGGCCAGCCCGATCCACCAGGTTCTCGTCGAAAAGAACCTCCTGGGCTGGAAAGAAATCGAATACGAGGTGATGCGCGACAGCGCCGGGAACTGCATCACCATCTGCAACATGGAGAACCTGGACCCAATGGGGGTCCACACGGGCGATTCGATCGTCGTCGCCCCCTCGCAGACCCTGACCGACAAGGACTACCAGATGCTCCGCTCGGCCAGCCTCCGCATCATCACGGAGCTGGGCATCGAAGGCGGCTGCAACGTCCAGTTCTCCCTCGCCCCACGGAAAGATGTCCGCGACTGGGCCGGGAGCCCCGATGACCCTCTTCCTTATTATGTCATCGAGGTGAACCCTCGCCTTTCGCGCTCCTCTGCCCTCGCATCCAAGGCCACCGGCTACCCGATCGCTCGCGTGGCCGCCAAGATCGCCTGCGGCAAGACCCTCGACCAGATTCCCAACGCCGTCACGAAGAAGACCACGGCTGCCTTCGAGCCCGCCCTCGACTACTGCGTCGTCAAGATTCCGCGCTGGCCCTTCGACAAGTTTGCCCTCGGCGACCGCCGCCTCGGCACCCAGATGAAGGCCACCGGCGAGGTCATGGCGATCGACCGCACCTTCGAAGCGGCCCTGAACAAGGCCGTCCGCTCGCTCGAAGTCGGCGGCCGCAGCCTCCTCTGGGAACGGCCCGAATGGCGCGAAGGGACCGAGTTCCCCCTCGAAGCGACCGACGAGCGCCTCTGGGCCCTCATGGCCACCCTCCGCCGCTCCGCCACAACCATGGACCTCAGCCACCAGACGGGCATCGACCCGTGGTTCATCGAACGCCTCCAGAACATCGTCGGGATGGAGCGCCGCCTCCTGAACGAACCCCTCAGCCCCGCATTGCTCCGCGCAGCAAAGCGCCTCGGCTTCAGCGACGAGATGGTCGGACAGCTCGCCGACCGACTCGCCGAGCAGGTTCGCACGCTGCGCAACGAGTGGGGCATCCGCCCCGTCTACAAGATGGTCGACACCTGCGCTGCCGAATTCGACGCCGCGACGCCCTACTTCTACAGCACCTATGAGGTCGAAAACGAGGCGACCCGTGTTCCGGGCCGTGCCGCCATCGTCATCGGCAGCGGTCCAATTCGCATCGGGCAGGGGATCGAGTTCGACTACGCCAGCGTCCACGCCGCCTGGGCCCTCCAGCAGGCCGGGCTCCGTTCGGTCATGGTCAACTCCAACCCCGAGACCGTCTCCACCGACTTCGACACCAGCGACCGCCTCTATTTCGAGCCCCTGGACGAAGAAGCCGTCCGCGACATCATCGAAAACGAAACGGGCGAGGACGGTGAGGTCCCGGCATCGATCGTCCAGTTCGGTGGCCAGACCGCGATCAACCTGGCGGAGCCTCTCTTCCGTGCTTCGATGCCGATCATCGGCTCCAGCGCCTCCGTCATCGACACCGCCGAGGACCGCCGCCTCTTCGAGCGCTTCCTCCAGGACCTGGGTATCCCCCAGCCCCCCGGTGCGGCCGTCATGACCCTTGAAGAAGCCATCAAGACCGCGCAGCTAATCGGCTACCCGGTATTGGTCCGCCCGTCGTACGTGCTCGGGGGGCGCGCGATGGAGATCGTCCAGACCCCGGCCGAACTCGCCGGTTTCGTCAAAATCGCCGCCGAAGTCGCCCGCGGCAAGCCAATCCTCATCGACAAGTTCCTCGAAGGCAGTGAGGTCGAAGTCGACGCCATCTGTGACGGCGAGTCCGTCCTCATTCCCGGCATCATGGAACACATCGAACGGGCGGGCGTGCACTCCGGCGACTCGATGGCCGTCTACCCGCCACGCCACCTCGACGCGGACGAGCGCGAGACCATCCGCGACTACACCGAACGCATCGTCCTCGGCCTTGGTGCAATTGGGCTCACGAACATCCAGTACGTCGTCCTCCCCCGCCAGCCCGATGGCCCGCCTCGCGTATTCGTCATCGAAGTGAACCCCCGTGCCAGCCGCACCGTGCCCTTCCTCTCGAAGGTGACCGGCGTCCCCATGGTGAAACTCGCCGTCGGCGCCATGCTTGGCCACACGCTGAAGGATGCCGGCTACCCCTCGGGACTCTGGCCCGACCGCAACCTGGTCGCAATCAAAGCGCCCGTCTTCTCCATGTCGAAGCTGATTGGCGTCGACACCTACCTGGGTCCCGAGATGAAGAGCACCGGCGAGGTCATGGGCATCGACCGGACCTTCGAGGCCGCCCTCGCGAAGGCGCTGATCAGCTCCGATATCGCCCTCAAGCCGAACTCCGCCATTCTCCTCAGCCTCAGTGACCAGACAAAGGCCGAGGCCCTCCCGCTCGTCCACAAGCTCCGGACCGCTGGCTATACCCTCTACGCGACCGAAGGCACGAGCCAGATGCTGACCGCCCTCGATATCCCCGTCACGACCGTGACGAAGGTCCTGACCGGCGAACACCCCAACGTCGTCGACGTCGTGGCCGACGGGACCGTCCAGTGCGTTATCAACACCTCCGAAAACCGCTATACCGGCTCCCTCCGCGACGGTTTCTACATCCGCCGTGCCGCTGCCGAAAAGCGGATCCCCTGCTTCACCTCGATCGATACCGCCCGCGCGGCCATCGATGCCCTGGCACAGGACTCCGAGTACAGCATCGAGACCCTCGCGGAGTACGTCGGGCTGTGAACATCGAGACCGCCACGCTGCTCTCGAATGAGCCCGCCTACGACGGCGCCCGCGTGGCATGGTTTCATGCCCCGGGCCTTGCCAGCGGAGTCGAGCCCGGCCAGTTCCTCATGGTCCACTGCAGCTTCGAAGGCACAAACCCCATGTTCGCCCGCGCCTTCAGCTACTACCGCGTCGACGGCGATCGTTTCGCCATCCTCTACGCGGTCGTCGGCAAAGGCACCGGGTGGCTCGCTCAGCGAGTGCGCGGTGACCAGGTGCGCATGTACGGTCCTCTCGGCAACGGCCTGCACCTCCCGAAGGAAGCCGGGAATCTCCTCCTCATCGGTGGCGGCGTGGGCATCGCCCCCCTCGTGGAGACCGCCGCCCAGTCAGTAGCCGCCGGTCACCAGGTCGTCGCGATGATGGGCGCGCGCAGCGCCGCGAACCTGCTCCCCGCCGCGGAATGGCCGAAGGAAGTCGAGTACGTCGTCGTCACCGAGGACGGCAGTTCCGGTCCGAAGGGCTTTGTGACGCAGCACCTCGGCAAGTACCAGGAGTGGGCGAGCAAGATCTACGCCTGCGGCCCCGCCCCCATGTTCCAGAGCCTCGCCGATACCCTCCGCGGCAACGGTCGCCACCAGCAGCCCGAGATCCTGATGGAAGAGAACATGCCCTGCGGCTGGGGAATGTGCTACGGCTGCGGCATCTTCACGAAGCACGGCGTGAAGCTCTGCTGCAAAGATGGCCCCCGCTTCAACCTCTTCGATATCTACTAACGCGGCCACGGCAAAGGTAGCCGCGGCCCGCGGTGGCCGCCTGGAGGGGCCCACCCAAACCCCGCACCAGCCTCACAATCCCCGTCCCAACGGCACACCCCTCACCCGTCGCAACAAGCACGGGTAAGGAACGGTACCATTTTTAACCAGCAGGCGGTTGGTACGTTTGTCGGGTAGCGGATTAGCCAAAGCGGCTCGGCCGACTCCAGGTGACCAGCGCCTTCTCCGCGTCAGAAAGTGTCGCGTCCATCGGTGTGCGCACCCCGGGCGTGGTTCCGCTGACCGGAGCTCACTGGGTGTCGGGGTGGCGCAACGGCATGAAGACGCATGGCACGGCCCGCCGCATGACGAGGCGGCCATCGACGAGGTCGAACGAGACGACGTGCTGGCCGGTCGACTCTTCGAGCG
>DATCGT010000331.1:0-5094 GCA_036508775.1 Tepidiformaceae bacterium
TAAGCGGTAATCTTGGTCACGACTCCGGCGCCGACCGTGCGGCCACCTTCGCGAATTGCAAATCGCAGACCCTCTTCAACCGCTACCGGCTGAATCAGTTCTACCTTCATCGTCACGTTGTCCCCGGGCATCACCATCTCCATGCCGTCAGGCAGGGAGATGGATCCCGTTACGTCCGTCGTCCGCAGGTAGAACTGCGGCCGGTATCCGTTGAAGAACGGCGTGTGCCGCCCTCCTTCTTCCTTGCTCAACACGTATACCTGCGCGTCGAACTTCGTGTGCGGCTTGATCGACCCCGGCTTCGCGAGCACCTGCCCGCGCTGCACGTCGACTCGCTCAATCCCGCGCAACAGGCAGCCCACATTGTCCCCGGCCTGCCCTTCGTCCAAAAGCTTCTTGAACATCTCCACACCGGTCACGGTCGTCTTCCGCGTCTCCGTGATCCCGATGATCTCGACTTCTTCACCCGTCTTCACGATCCCGCGCTCAATTCGGCCCGTCACCACCGTACCGCGCCCCTTGATCCCAAAAACATCTTCCACGGGCATCAGGAACGGCTTGTCCAGCGGCCGCACCGGCGTCGGGATGTAGCTGTCCACCGCCGCCATCAGGTCGATGATGCACTTGTAGTCCGGCGAGTTCGGGTCCGTCGATGTCGATTCCAGCGCCTTCAACGCGCTCCCCCGCACAATCGGGATCTCATCCCCGGGGAAGTGCTGGCTCGTCAACAGCTCCCGCAGCTCCATCTCTACCAGTTCCAGGAGCTCTTCGTCTTCCATCATGTCCACTTTGTTCAGGAACACCACCAGCGCTGGCACTTCCACCTGCCGCGCCAGGAGCACGTGCTCCCGCGTCTGCGGCATCGGTCCGTCCGGCGCTGCCACCACCAGGATCGCCCCGTCCATCTGGGCCGCTCCCGTGATCATGTTCTTGATGTAGTCCGCGTGCCCCGGGCAGTCCACGTGCGCGTAGTGCCGCGATTCCGTCTCGTACTCCACGTGCGAAATCGCGATGGTAATCCCACGCGCTCGCTCCTCTGGCGCATTATCGATTGAATCGAACGCCCGAAACTGCGCTTCGCCCTTCAGCGCCAGCACCTTCGTGATCGCCGCCGTCAAAGTCGTCTTGCCATGGTCCACGTGGCCAATAGTCCCCACGTTTACGTGCGGCTTCGTCCGTTCAAATTTCGCCTTCGCCATGTCTTCTCTCCCGAGGGTGGTTTGGTCCGGGCTCGCCAGCGCGATCCCCGTTCTGATGGCTGGAGCCCTCATCCAGATTCGAACTGGAGACCTCGTTCTTACCAAGAACGCGCTCTACCAACTGAGCTATGAGGGCGGGATTATGGGACCGGCCCGGGCCCTCCCGGACCATTGTTGCCTTTCTACCGGCCCTCTCGGGCCCACTGTACCGAATTGGTGGAGGGAGCAGGATTCGAACCTGCGAAGCGCGTAGCGCGGCAGATTTACAGTCTGCTGCCATTAACCACTCGGCCATCCCTCCACAGGACGCCTCCCGTTGTTACACGGGTCGCGTTTCCATGGAGCCCAGGAGGGGACTCGAACCCCTAACCTACCGATTACAAATCGGTTGCGCTGCCATTTGCGCCACCCGGGCTCGGGTCAAGTGCCCCAGAAGGGATTCCACACAAAAACGATCCGCCAGAGCGGATCAAGTTCTAAGTATGAGACTGCCCCTGCTCAATGGCAACACGTCTCACTATGCACGCTTCGGCGGTGAAAACCACCGTCTAACGACCGACGAACTCCCCGCTCACACCGCGAACCATCCCCGGATCAGGAGAGGCGGGCCCGTAGGCCCGCCTCTCCTGGAACACTATTTCTCCGTTCGTCAGCGGGGCTTGTAGGCGACCACCGCGGCAGAGGCGATGCCCTTGCCGCCCGGGTACTCCGTCGCGTTCGAGGCCGTCTTCTCGAAGCCCGCGGCATTGATCTTCGACAGGTAGTCCGATTCGACCAGCGCCCCGGCGATGCAGCCGGCCCAGGCTTCGAGGTCGTCCTTCACGCTCTCGGGCACAGGCTGCGTCCAGACGATGTCGCTTACCTGGAGGCGGCCTCCCGGGCGAAGCACGCGGAACGCTTCGCGGAAGACCTGGTCCTTGTCAGGCGACAGGTTGATCACGCAGTTCGAGATGATGACATCGACGGAGGAGTCTTCAAGGGGCAGGTGCTCAATCTCGCCCAGGCGGAAGTCGACGTTGGTCGCACCCACCTTGCCGGCGTTCTTGCGCGCGAGGGCAATCATCTCCGGGGTCATGTCGACGCCGTAGACGTGCCCCGAAGGGCCGACCATCTTGGCCGCGAGGAAGCAGTCGATGCCGCCGCCAGAGCCAAGGTCGAGGATCGTCTCACCCGGCTTCAGCGCCGCGATCGCCGTCGGGTTGCCGCAACCGAAAGCAACATCCGTGACGGTCGAGGGGAGGTCCGTCACGTCAGCTTCGGCGTAGAGGCGCGCGATGTTGGTGATGGCAACGTCCGTCGACGCCTCGGAGACGTCGGCGCCGCAGCAGGAATCCTCGGCGGAATCGGTCGAGCAACAGGCCGCGCTGGAGCCGACCATTTCAAGCGGAATGTCATCAGCTCGGTTCAACACGGGCCGCACGCGATCGGCGTACGACTTCGAGACGGTTGCGCGGATTTCGGAATCCGTGGGGCTGGCCATGATGGAAGCTCTCCTTCGTTCGTAAAAAGCCGATTGGCTTGCATCGTAAAACTACGATAGAATCTGAGCCATGTCAACAGGCACGCTTTCCCCAATTCTTCAGGCCGGGGACGAGGGTCAATGAAAGTCATCGAAGGGCTAACGGCGGAAGAAGAGCGCGCGGCCGCGATCTTCCGGGCACTGGGAAACCCGGCCCGGATCCGGATCGTCACTGAACTCGCGAAGCGGAACGCCTGTGTGACCGGCGACATGGTCGACGTCCTGCCACTCGCCCAGTCCACCGTCTCGCAGCACCTGAAGGTGTTGAAAGATGCGGGGATCATCCGCGGTTCGGTGGACGGCGATGCCTGCTATTGCCTCGAACCGGAAGCCATCCAGTGGCTCGTGACCTTCTGCACCCAGGTCTGCTGCCAGCCGGGCACCACCGGGAGCTAACGCGGGTCATGCTCCAGGCGGTGGCGCCGCCGGACGAAGCGCAGCAACCACCGATTGCCCCGTCGCACCCACCGCTCGAAGCGCTGCTCCTCGCTCCGCACCTCGGCGCTCGCGGCCAGCCACGCCTTCCGGCGTATCCCGTAAGCGAGGAGCCCGGCAGCCATGGCGGCAATTCCGAACGCGATGAGTGGAGGCGAAACCTGCGTTGCCAGGTAGAACCCACTGATCGCGGCGAGTCCGAGGGCCACCCGCAACCCGGGCACATGAAGCGCCTGTTGCGGCGACCGCGCAACGAGCCGGAGCGCCGCCAGCGAGGTGATCACGTAGCACACGCCAAGGAAGAACACCGAACTGGCGATCAGGCCGGAGAGGTCGAAGAGCAGGGCCGCCGCCCCCGCGACCAGGGCCTGGAACGCCAGCCCAAACCACGGCGTCCCGAACCGGGCGTTGACACGAGCGAACGGCGGAGGGAACAGCCCGTCGGCGGCAAGGGCATAGCTGAGCCGAGACAACCCGAGCGTGAATACGTCGTACACCCCGACGATGGAGATGATCGCGCCCGCGCTCATGAACCCGGCGCTCCAACCGCCGGGAAGGCGGAGCGCCTTCAGGATGGCCTCCAGCCCATCAGCCAGGGGGCGGCTTGAAGCCGCGACCGTCTGCCACGGCAACGCGACGCTGACGGCAAGGGCGGTGAGGAGGTAGAAGACCGTCGCCACCGCCATACCGATGATCAAGCCGCGCGGCAGGGTCTTCGCCGGCGAGCGAACCTCCCCGGACGGCAGTACCGACAGCTCGAATCCCGCATACGCCCAGAAGATGACGACCGTCGCCGCGCCGAAGCCACCCCATCCAAGGGGCACGAACGGAGTGAGGTGTCCGCTCGCCTGGCCCGGGTGGAGGAAGATGAGTCCCACCGCCGCAACGATGAGCAGCACCAGCGGCACGAGCTTCGTCAACGTGAGGACGTCGTTGAGCCGGCTGCCGGCCCGCGCACCGAAGAAGTTAATCGTCGTGACACCGGCAACGACGGCGAGTTTGGCGGTCACGGCGCCCACTCCCGAATGCACCGGGACGAAGTAGTCGAGGTAGTTCGCGAAGGCGATGGGGAAGATTGGGAGCGCGATGCACTCGCCGAGGTAGAGCGCCCACCCCGCGGTGAATCCCGCGAGCGGTCCGAACGCCTCGTGAGCGTACGCGTACGAGCCTCCAACGCTCGAGCAAATCGCGGCACACTGGACGAAGGCGAGGCCAATAAACGCCGCGAGGATCCCGGCGGCAATCCAGGAGACAAGCTGCGCCGACCCGAGCGACTGCGCGCCGAGTCCTGCCACGACATAGACATCCGCACCGACGATTGCGCCGATCACCAGGAGGGTGAAGTCGAACAACCCGAGTTCACGGCGGAAGGAGCCGCCCGCCGCGGGCCCCGCTCCGCCATCGGTGCCCCGCGGCTGAAGTGAGGCAGTCGGTTCAGCCCGACCCGGGTCGGCAGAACTCGGCTCCAGGTCCAATCAACTCCTCCGCTCAGCGGGCTTGCGCGATTGTAACCCGAGGTTGCCCGGTTATTGCCTTCAGAATACGAGGCCCGTTTCGAAGACGACGGGAGTATCGATTGACCGTGGTGGCTGCGATTAGCGGCTGCGGGATGAACCGACCCGGCGCAGCGGCACTGGCGTGCACTCGCTGCGCCGGGTCCTCCCCTCCGAGTTCATCCGGCCCCCCAGGATCGGGTCAGGCTGCCCGGCGCTCCTCGTCCGACGTGATGAAATCGATTTCCTGGATCCAGTTTCGGAACTCGCGCGTGGCGCCGCAGCGCTTGCAGACGCCGGTCGTGACCGGCCCGCCGGGCTCCCCAAGGATCCAGTGGTGGGCGTGATCGACGGGGCGCTCGACAGTGGTCGTTGGAAGTGCGGATTCGGTCGTCATCTCTTTATCCCTCCGGCGGCCACCTCGCGTGGCCTTCCGTAGAAGTAATTG
>DATCGT010000332.1:0-7341 GCA_036508775.1 Tepidiformaceae bacterium
CGAAGCCCATATATGAGGCCGCCACATCCTCGGCCACCCGGCGCAGCCGCTTTGTGCCGCCGCCCGCCTCACCGATCGCCACCACGCGGAGCAATGCCGAGAACGGGGGAAACGCGAGCTTCTGGTCCGCCAATAGGGCCGGAAGCGGTTCTCTGCCAGCGGTCAGCCGACTCCAGACCAGGGCGGCCATGGGCGTCGCGACAACCGCCGCCCCGCCGACCGCCAACAGCGGGATAAAGTCGCCGTGCTGGTACCAGCTATAGAGCCGAAATCCCAGCGCCCCGACGCCGGCCAGCGCGACGAACGGGAAGAGATCGGTAGAGGTATTGGAGGTTGAGGCGGGCCGGTACGGTCGTTCCTGCCTCGCCACCCGGGCACGGATTCCAAAGGCCCACCGCGCGGAGGGGGGAGGCCCGACAACGAGCTGGCAAACGACCCGCTCGCCGGGAGCACGACTGGCCACCAGGGCGGCGAGCACACCGGTGAACGGGTCTCCGTGGCGGACGTCCGTGTCGAGGGGGAAAGCGGAGTCACGCGCCAGCTGCAATTTGACCTGGACGGCGACTTCCTGCTCGCCGACCGCCAGCGGGTCCATGCGTGGCCGGCCCGCCAACAGGGGTGGATGGACCGCTGCCTGGGGATAGGCCGCGCGCAGCTGACCGAGGGGGTACCTGGCCGCCCCTTCTGAGCGCGTGCGCAAATAGAAGCGCAAACCAGCGTCGGTGGCCGCCGCCTCAAGGGCAAAGCCGCCCACGCCGGCCAACCCCGAGAACGCGGACCGCGCCCGCACTACCGGCTCGTCGTCCAGCGGCGACGGCACCAGCTCGTAGAGCAACTCGGACGGATTAGCGGTCGGACGCATGACCAGCCTCCTTCCACCCTTCGCGCGCATTGGCCAACAAGCGGAAGAAGATCTCCCGCCCGCCGGCACCACTCGCCAATTCGCTGAGGTCCTTCACGTCCTGGGGGAGACGCAAGATTCGCGCAGATGCGCCGACCGTCGAAGCGAGGGCCGCGGCGGCGTCCTGGCCCGGGCGGTCGTTGTCGAAAACCAGGACCACCTCGCGTGCGCGCTGCAGAAACAAGAGACGCTCCGCGCGCGCGTACGTCCCGAGCAGTGCGCAGATAGGGAGGTTCCAGCTGAGGCCCGACAGGTAGTCGAAGGCCCCCTCCGTCACGAATACCCGGCGCTGTCCGCGAACGCGCTCGTAGCCCAGGATCGGCCTGGGCAAGGAGAGGCCGAGGTACTTCAGGCGCTGGTCGTCGAGCGCCCGCCCGATCATCCAGACGCACTGGCCATCCCGCAGCTCCGAGATGACGACGCGGCCCGCGAACGCCTCGCTGCCGTCATTGCGAAGCAGCCCCACCTGGGCCGCCTGCCGCAGGCTCAGCCGATGGCGCTGCAAGAAGGGCCTGAGCGAACGCCCGTCGCTGAAGCCGAGCCGACAGCGGCGCACGACGGCCATCCCGACCCCCCGATCTTCCAGGTAGCGGAGCGCGGGGCCGTGCTGGAGCAGCGCCTCGTGGTAGAGATCGCAGGCAGCCGACAGTATGAGCCGGCCTTCCGTGGTGAGGCGCGCGTCGGCGGGGACCTCCCGTGGTTCCCCCGGGGCCCCGGTATCGAGCCGTCTCAACGCTTCCTTGAAGTCGAGGCCCTCCTTACGGCGGACGAAGTCGATGGCGTCGCCGGACGCCCGGCAGCCAAAGCAAAAGAAGCTCTTGGTGTCCGGGTAGACGACCAGGCTGGGGTGCCTCTCCTGGTGGAACGGGCAGTACCCGACAAAGCGGCCTGCTCGCTTCTGGAGCTTCACGCCGTAGGCCGCCATCACCTGCTCGATGGGGTTGCGGCGCTTAATGAGATCAACGTCAACAGCGATCATCGTTTTCCTCCTGTAGCCTCGCTTCGAGCTCTGCTGGGTCGGTGGTCGCGAGGCCATGTTCGAAGGGGCTCGCCTCGACCCGGAGCGCAATGTGGTTCCCAGCGGCGAAGAAGAGTCCTTCGCCCTTCTTGCAGGCGAGCAGGAACTCCCGCTCCCCCGCACTCAGCCGGAAGGTGTGCGAGACGGCGTCGATCGTCGAGCTGTCCTGTCGCATCAACAGCTGGGATGAAGAGTTGGCCAGGATGGTGTGGCCCTCCGGGGTCGCGAGGAAGTCCTCCACGTCCTGGGTCACCGTGGTCAAGCCGAGGTAGTACTTGCGTGCCTGGCGGGCCATCGCCGCGAGGAAGCGAGCGCCCTCCTCGTATTGCATCAGCGACCAGGCCTCGTCGATGAGCAACATGCGCGGCTTGCGGCTGCGCCGAACCTCGCGCCAGATGTAGTCGGCGATCAGATAGACACCGAGAGGCCGCAGCTCCGCCTCCAGGTCGCGGATGTTGAAGACGACGAAGGGGCGATCGAGGTCCACCGAGGTCGGCGACGAAAAGACCTCGCCGAGGCTCCCGTCGACAAAACGCTCCAGCCGGTCCGCAAGCCCCAGCGGGTCGACCTCTTCCCGGAGGACCGTATAGAGGTCCCGCAAAACCGGCGCGGGCCGGCCCTGCGTCGCAGGGTCGCGCGAGATCCCCGCCCGGCGGTACGTCTCGATCAGGGCGCGGTCGAGCGTCCCTCGCTCGCGTTGACTGAGCACCGCCCCCTTGTCCGCCAGCATCAGCCCGAGCAGCCCCTGGAGGGCCAACAGTCGCTCGGTCAGGGCGTCGTCGTTCGGGCCGTCCGTCGAAGCGAGGTCGAACGGGTTGATGTGGTGGGGCGAAGTGCCCGAGAGGCGAATGTACTGGCCGCCGACCTGCTCGCAGATCCGCCCGTACTCGTTCTCGGGGTCGATGATGTAGTACTCAACGCCCCGGATGAGCGCCCGCAACGCCTCGACCTTGCAGGCGTAGGACTTGCCCGCACCACTCTTGGCGAAGACGACCTTGTTGGCGTTCTCGAGCTCCCGGCTGAAGGGGTCGAAGATGACCAACGAGTTGTTGTGGACGCTGATCCCGTAGAGGATTCCCTCCCGCATCGAGAGGTGACTCGAGGTGAAGGGGATCATCGTCGCCAGGCTGGTCGTGTCCAGGTTCCGGCAGCGCCCGAGGTAGTCCCGGCCGGCGGGCAAACAGGACAAGAACCCCTCGCGCATCTCAAAGAGCGCCGCCCGGGACGAGGCCATCATCCCGCCCAGCGCGGTCTCGACTCGGCGATTGAGATCGTCCAGGGCTCCTGGCGACCCCGCACTCAACGACGCATAGAGGCTGACCGAGAACACGCGTTCCTCGCCCCGCTGAAGCGCATCGCGCAGACGTTCGACGTCCTCGTAGGCGACCTCGCGTTCAGCGCTCGCGATCTTCCCGCTCCGAGCGTCGAGGAGGCGCGATGACTGGAGTTCCACGAGCTTGTGGGTGAGCCGGCGGATCGCCGACGGCGAATCGAGCGGGGCAATGTGCAGGCTCAAGTCGAGCGGTTCGTCGAAGTCGATGAGGCAGGCCAGCCAGTTGGGGTGCACATAGCGCGGGTAGTCGCAGAGGGCGACGACTCGGATGTAGCGCTCGTCGATGGCCAGGTGCCTGGGGGACCCTTCAATGGCCGCGGGCGCCAAACCGTCGATCGCCGAGCGCGTGCCCTGCTCGAAGCGCTGGTCACCGGCTGACGGCCCTCGGTGCCGCCGCTGGGCAGCGCGACGATACGGATTCAAGCGGAAGCTAATCATGGCGCACCGCCCGGCGCTTCCCCATGGCGACAATGACGGGCTGATCGAGGGCACCACGCGATGGCGACAGGTGCGATACCTGGGAGCCCAGGCAGTCGGCCCAGAGGTCGGCCAGCTCGTTGTTCTCGAGCCGCCGTGAGCTGACGCCGAATCCGGCGAGCCCCTGCGCGATCTCCTGGCAGCGGGCTGCGAGCCGGCCAGCAGCGACCTCGAACTCCTGGCCCTCCCCCCTTGAGCTGTCCCGCTTCCAGGGCAGACGAAACTGCACCCCGTCGGAGGAGTCGGCTTCGCCGGCCGGGACCACGATGTAGAAGCGGCGCTCGAGCAGCGTCCGCTCGCGCGTGAGCCGGCGCACAAAGGTTTCATGTTCGAGGGCGAGTCGCCGGATCGCCTCGCTTCGCCGGGAGGTCGGGTTGTCGCGGAAGCCGTCCAGGTAGGGCTCAACGTCGGTCGGCAAGATGCGGACCAGCACCTGGATGGGGTGGCGGAGCGAATTGAGGGACGAGCGGTACCCGGCCATCGTCGCTTCCTGCTCCTCCTCGGAGCGGAGCGCGAAGTTGACGCTCTGGGCCTCTACGACGGCGCGATACTCGCCGCCCCGCAGGCAGAGCACGCCCTCAACGATGTCCGTGAGCGGCAGGAGGTCCTGGACGCTCCCATGACGTGCGGTACGTTTCATCGGTCCGTCCTCGGCAACTGGGCTGAGAGGCCCGGCAAGACGACTTCGCGGCGTGCTGTTCGCTCGGGCTCATCGAAGTGGGACGTGCGCACCCGCCAGACCACGACGCGTGGTATCGCGACGTAACGCAGGAGGACGAACGCCCAGTCCTCGAGCGGGCGTCCGCCCGGCTGCCAGAGAGAGCAGGTCGTGGCGGTGCCCAGGACGAGTACGCCGACCGCGATCCGAACCGGGAGCAGAACCGGCAGGTTGCTCACGGCGGCATAGGCAAGGGCCAGGCCGATGATCACGACCATCAGCTGACGCATCGTCAGCCCGGCAAAGGCCTGGTCTTCGATTTGGAGATGGGTGGGTACTTCGTGGCGCTGCATGCGCTGCCTCCTCGGTGTTCTTGAGGAAGACAGTGCACGACGGCGTTCCAACTAAACTCCAAGAAGACTCCGTCTTCGCTCCAAGACAGCCCTGCTCACTCCAAGATCTCTCCAATTTTGATTTCTGGGCGGATTCAGGGGCGATTCGAGCCGGTTGGGGCGACGATTTCGCGGGCGCCGAAGGGGCCGGAGGACAACTGCCCGCAACGACCCACTGCCCATCGCTGCTTCCTGCGGCCTTCATCCCGCGCTGGAGCAGTGGCCCGCTTTACGGTCGAAACGTTGCTCAGCCCGTCGGCGACATACTAAAATACGTATATGCCGCCCGACCCAGACTGGACAGTCGAGTTCTACGTCGATGAGCGTGGCCGGTGAACCAACCAGAGACCGAAGGGCAGAAACGCTACAACGAATACTGGGCCTGACAGATTGCCGACCCAGAGTTCCGGCGCACTTACGAGGAGGAAGCCGAAAAGAAGGAACTGTGGCTGGCCCTCGTCGAGGCCCGCCAGTACGCGAACCTGACGCAGGCCGAAGTCGCCGGGCGACTGGGCGTGTCCCAGCCCCAGGTGGCACGCATCGAAAAGCGCGGCTATGACTCGTACACCCTGAACACTCTGCGCCGTTACGTGGCTGCTCTGGGCGAAGGGTACTCCGTGGAGGTTCGCGTTCATCGGCCTGCCCAGGCGAAACCGGGAGTTCAGGGCCAGCCAACGCCCACTCGATGAGCGCCACCCTCGCTGAAGGTCACCGTGGTCGACTTCGGGACGACATCGCGGGGCCGTAAAGGACGACATCGGGCCAGATGTGGCAGGCGCGACCGGGATCACAAGAACGGCTAGCGCCAGAGGAGAAACAAACGCCATGGAAGACAACTTCAAGCAGTTTCGCGACAGGATGCTCGAAGACCCGGCGACGCGTACTGCCTACGAGGCGCGCAAGCCGGTGTACGAGTTCGCGGTGCAGCTGGCGGAGCTCCGCCGCCTGCGCGGTCTGTCGCAGGCGGCCCTGGCGCAACGAGCCGGAATGACACAATCCGAAGTAGTCAGGATCGAGTCCGCCGAATCGTCGCCCACCCTGGATACGATGGCCCATCTGCTGTCGGCGGCAGGGGCGGAGCTTGACATCCGATTTAAGGACGCCCGCGGCAAGGTCGTGCGGTTGCCAATGGCCCTCAAAGGCGCTGAATTCGCGCCCCGTTCCAGGCGCGGTCACGGAGTCGCTTCGGCAGGTGTTGTCGGACCGAAACAACTGGACGAAGCAGGCGCATAGCCCAACTGCTCCCATGGCACGGTCCTGGTAATTGACTCACCTCACACCCGCAGCTGAGTTCGAGCTCAGCAGGATCGACGCGTAACGACGAGCCCGGTCGGAGAAGGCATGGACGTACTCGAATAGCGCCCAGCAGTCTTGGAGTGATTCAAGCCTGTTGGGGCGGCGATTTCGCGGGGCACAACGGGCCGGGAGAGCTCGCCTCATCTCCGGTAGTAGGATGGATATCAGAGACGTGAGTCGCGGCGCCCGAGGGGAACCGCAGTTGTCGGTCGAAGAGTTTTACGAACAGGTCGTCCGCGAGTTGTCGAAAGCTGATCAGCTGCGGCTAGCGTCTTATATCGTGTGGAAGTGTCCGAAGGCGGGCCCGGCCGACTACAGCAGTGAGTGGTCGGATGAGGACATGAGGGACTTCACAACCTTCAGCGTGGCTCTCTTCGACACCCGGGAAGCAATCGAGGCACATGCCCAGGGTGCCTGAGCCACGTGCCTCCGTGCCGAGGCCACGCAGACGGTCCTACATCAGGCCGAGGCGCTCGCCGAGGAGTGGGCAGCGTAGTTTGCCCAACTCAACCGCCGTGCTGCGGAAAGCGGCGTAGGGGGTGCGAGACTCCCTCCGGGTGATTCGAGCGAGATATGCTTATTCCTAGCATTGTTGCACCGACTTTAGGTATAGCTTAAGGTTCCGCTGGTACATTTCTATCAGGGACGGACCCATGAGATCGTTTCGTTCCAAAAGCGGGGCGGCCGTGACGAGGTGCGTACGTACTTGGATGGGATGCAAAAGGCCGAGCGGTCGACCATGGTCGCGCTCCTGCACCTGGCCGGAGACGAGGGCCCACCGTTCAACCGACCTGAGCGCTGTCGGCCAATCAAAGGAGAGGGATTTAGCGAATTCAAGACGCATGGGCATCGCATTTTGTGGATGATGGTTACCAACCGGATCGTCCTGATGACCGCTTTCGAAAAGAAACAAACCAAGACCCCGGAGACCGAGGTTACGCGGGGGCGAAATGCCCGAACCGCCATTCTGTCGGAGGTAGACGGTGAGCGAAATGGCCGATGATTACGGTCTCGAGTACGACTTTCCCCACGACGCAGACTACCTGGCGGCGAAAGCGAAGCTGGCCATCGCTGGCTCGCTCACTGACCAGATGGAGAAGCTCGGCATCAATCGAACGCAACTCGCGCAGCGGCTCAACGTGTCCGCCGGTCGGGTAACGCAGATTCTTGCGGGCTATAGCAACCTAACCATTGACACGCTTGTCGCGGCTGCCCTGGGGCTAGAGGCGACGGTCTACTTCGAACTCCTACCCATACCGGCCGGTT
>DATCGT010000333.1:0-5687 GCA_036508775.1 Tepidiformaceae bacterium
GCACTCCCCCTATGCGCGTCGTCTATTCCCGGTATAGCTTCGGCACCAACTCCGCGACAACACACGTCGCGAGTCCGCGTCCCCTCGTCTCGCAACTCAGCGGCAAACACCATCGTCCGGCCTCGATCAGTTCTCGCACGCGGAGATCATCTACATCTTCGACCGGGTCGACCCGGTCAAAGTCGACCGAGGTTCACGCCATCCCAGGAACAACGAAGCCTGGCCGAGCGTAGGCATCTTCGCTCAGAGGGCCAAGAATCGCCCCAATCGCCTCGGCAGCACGATGGTTCGTATCGTCGAAGTCGACGAACGCACCCTCCGGGTCATCGGGCTCGACGCGGTCAACGGCACACACATCCTCGATATCAAACCTGTGGTGCAGGAATTTCTGCCGCGCGAACCCCGGCGCCAACCGGCGTGGTCGCACGAACTGATGGCTCACTACTGGGACTGAGAGGGATCCCGGGACCCGTTAACCGGTGGCCGACAGGCCTGGCAGGATCGTCCGGATGACTTCCTCGGCGGAAAAGTTCCCGGCGGGATGCAGCTTTGCCAGCCGCCCATAGAACCCGATGTCTTTGCCAAGGGTCACAATCGACGGCTCCGGCCCCCGCTTGGTCATGTATCCGTAGCCGGCCGCCGCACCGAGCCCGTTGCAAAGACAAATCTTCCCGGCTGTCTCGGCCGCGCTGCCGCCCTTCCGCACGAACTCATCGACCGGCTCGGCCGGGCATCTGAAACTGATGCCTTCACCCTGTTTCTGGTACGCCTCGACGAGGTAGCCCATGTTGCAGATTCGCTCGCGCGACTCGTAGACACACGGGTCGGAAAGGGTACCCGGGAGCTGCACAATCTGAAACGGGAAACCTGATGGCGATGCCGTCGCACTGGTCTTTATTTCGAGCGCCTCGGCACCGATGCGCTCGCGCAGTTCCTGCTTCAACTCTTCGCGCAGGCCGGACTCGTCACACAGGGCGAATACCGACCCTACCTGGACGCCCGCGGCACCCATCTCCCGAGCTTCCGCGTACCGCTCCGGCGTCCCATACGAGCCGGCAAGCCAGAAAGGCTTCGCGAGATCAATCAGCTTCGAAAGGTCCGGCTTGTCGCGGTCGCCGTAAATCGGCTGCCCATCCTCAGCCAGCTGCTTCCCGCGGGCAGGCGCATTGTGGCCCCCCGCGCTCGGCCCCTCGATTACGAATCCGTCCACCTCCACAGTGGAAGAAAGTCGCATCGCCAGCGCATGGTGCGAGGCAATGAGGAGAAACTTCGGACGCTTGAGGCTCTTGCCATCGGCTACGAATTCGCGGGGATCGAGCGTCAATTGGTGCTTCTCAGTTGACCCGGAAACGTCCATTCGATAGCTGGCGGGCTCATTTTTCGCGAAATTCGCCAGTACCGCGGGGATCTGGTGCGGGATACCCGCGCCCACCAGGACGTGATCCACACCCGCCATCATCGCGCCCAGCAGCACCGGCAGATGCATCAACTGGATCTTCTCGAGAACGTTGATCCCTATCGGTCCGCTGTGGCCCTCTTTCGCGAGCCAGACCTCGACAAACGCCGAGGCGACCGCGAGCCTCATCATCCTCGCCTTATTCCGCTTGTTGCCCGTCACCATGAATTCCGGCTTGGGAGGCAGCTTGCAACGCCGGTTCGCGTCCTGCGGCCCTTCCACCAGGTACTCGTCCATGATCTCTCGGCCAATGACCGGGTGAAACGCCTCCAGCGCGCGAACGGCGTCCTGGTCGCCCGCCTGCAGGCGATTGACAAGCATGATTGGAAGACCTGTGCCGGAGACGACACCCAGCACCCGCGCACCAAGGCGCTGCCCGGCGAGGGCGACGGCGCGGGCCAGTCTCCAGTGGGATACTCCGACCCCCATCCCGCCCTGAATGAGTTCCGGTTGACCAAGTGCGCTAGCGGGAAGTGTCGCGGCGGGCTCGGGCATTACATTCATCGTACGGTAGCTGGCGCCTCCAGTCAGCGTACCGGCACACTCGCCCGCCGATCCTGTCCTTACGGGTCCCATTTTCCGCGACGTTTGGCCCTTGCTGGCGACCCCGCAAAGTCCAGTCCAGATTCGGTGCAGTACTCTCGGACGGAGCAGCGGCTCGCACCGCCTTCTGTACCGCAGCGGTTAAGACGTACACCTGCTGAGTGATCTCCAGCATTCACTGGTGGGCGCGGGGATCTGACGCCGCGCATCAGCCCGGTTCTGGCTGATCATCGCGAACGTGCCTCTTTGCTCCCGGGACATGTGAGGGCGGCACCCTCGGCAGCCGGCACCGCCCTCCTTCCTGGCACGCATCGCGAGGCGCGCACATAACACTCGAAGGGGCCCCTCTCAGGCCGCCCGCCACCCCGTGTCCGCCGCCCACCTCTCCGCCGCGACCATGATCAGGTCGCAGACCGGGTCCTTGATCTCGGCATAGACACCCGTCTCGATATCAAGCGAAGCAAGCCGCCTCTTGAAATCTTCGTAGGTGCTTGCGGTATCGGGATGTGTTCGGAGGTAGTCGCGGAAGAGTAGCGGGTACCGCTGGTTGGCCCTCCCGGCCGCTCGAACGTGTACGTGAACCTCGCACTCACCCTCCGGCTCGCGGAAGTAGCGCTTCTCCCATTCCGACATGTCGCCCGGGTCTGCGCCTCGCGGTACGTGGTCGAACTCGTTCCCGTTCTGGCGCGCGCGCTCAACATTCACCGCCCCCGGTCGCAGCCGGAACCCGGCTCCGGTCATCGCGATGACCAGTTGTGGGTCGCCGAGTACCGCCACAGTGACCTGGATGTCGATCACGTCCTTCGCCGCCAGCCCCGGAACCGACGTCGATCCGATGTGATCGATACGAATAGCGACCGCCCCGAGCGCCCGGTCGATCTTTTCGCGGAGCACCTCGTATTCATCTGCCCATGACTCGACCGGCTCATGGATTCGCGCCAGTGCCATTGCATCCCCGCCTCCCGAACGTCCCGGACCGCACCGGGCGGTGCCCAGCTTACCGCTGCTCGTGACCAGATATGACACTTTGTCGCATTGCTCCATAACCCTACGTGCTATCCTTATCTCATGCTTACAGGTTCTCACTCGTCAGCGACCCGGCGCCCCGCACTTCGTCTTTGCGCCGCAGGCTGCGGCCGCAAGGCGACCGTCGTCTCACACTCCCGTGATTACTGCACCGCCTGCTACAGCCTCCAGCGCGCCCGCGTTGCCGCGAAGGCAGTCGCGAGCCGTCCCTGATGCCAGGCGTTCGTGCGCACCAACCAACCCATCCCTGGTTCGCTTCGAGCACGCCGTCGACGTCTCCGCAGCCGGCGTCCGGAGCAACCTCGCCCCTTGCTGATGACCACCGCCATCACTGGCGAATTCAGGAGCAGGGAGCGGCACGCTCTCGCGGCATCTGCGATTGCGGCCTCGAGCGTCTCTTCTCCAACGGCTGGGGAGACGACTACGAAGCTCCGCGCGGTTGGACCGGCCGCAAGCCCTAACCGCGCCGCAACCACCTGCACTCACAACGGGGCTCCACAGCCCCACCAGGGCACCTTTTGGAGGCTGCTATGTCCGACAAACGAACCGGGAAGAAGATCAAGCGCGCCGCGGCGCTCACCCCTCCTGCAGCCGCCGCCGCACCGGCAGTCGTCAGTGACCTGACTCGGCCGGCCGCAATGAAGAAGAAGTCCAGGTAGAACATATCGCGGCCTCTTTGAGCGGCCGCGATATGTTCCCCTCCGGGATCTTCCGCGCCAGGTCAGCAACCCGGGTTTGTGCGTGCGCCCCGGCTCCTCCCGCTTCCCGCGCGCCAGACGCGTCCACCCCGACCTGGTGGAAATGCCCTGACCCTGCGAAGCCATTGGAGGATTCCACTGCCTCCTGAGCTCACGTCAAATTCGCCGAAAGCTCACCGCGTGGGCATAACCTGCCGAACATCACACAGTGAGGGGTCAACACTCCGGCGCTTACACCGATGCGTACGGCATTCGCACTGAATCGCTCCCCTCGACGCGAGGGAAAGTCGCGTCGGTCGCCTATATCATCGTCTCTCGTGGTACCTCTGGTGGCGGACGTTCCACACCCTCAACCCCGACGCCCTCTACCTGTCCCTTCCGCTCCTCTTCGCTGACTACATGGGCTTCGGCTTCTTCCTGATGTTCACGTTCAACCTCTGGACGCGGGTGCGCCACTTCGCACCTTCGCCTCAGCACGGGCTCTCCGTTGACGTGTTCATTCCTACGTACAACGAGCCCTTATCCGTCCTGAAACCGACGGTCCTCTCGGCCCTCGCGATGCAATACCCGCACCGCACCTACGTCCTGGATGACGGGCGCCGCGATGAGGTGCGGCTGCTCTGCGAACAGGTTGGTGCGGAATACCTCACACGCGAAGACAACCGTGGCGCCAAGGCCGGGAACCTGAATGCGGCCCTGCTGAAGACTGGCGGCGACTTCATCGCAATCTTCGATGCGGATCACGCCCCGTTTGAGGACTTCCTGACCGAACTCCTCGGCTACTTTCGCGACCCGAAGGTAGCCCTCGTCCAGGCGCCCCAGGCGTACTACAACGTCGACTCCTTCCAGCACGGCGGCTCCAAACACCAGGGAAAGCCATGGCACGAGCAAACCGTCTTCTACGACGGCATCATGCCCGGCAAGGACCGCCACAATGCCGCCTTCTGGTGCGGGTCCAGTGCGATCGTCCGCAGGGAAGCCCTCCTCGACGTCGGCGGCGTCGACACCCGCACCGTGACCGAGGACATGCACACGACGATGGGCTGTCGGCGCGATCTGCCTTTCCGCGGCGGTGTGGGCGATCATCTCCTGGATGACCGGAGCTCCCTGGGCGCTCAGTGGTACAGGTCTCCTCTTCTCTCTCCCCTGGGCACTGGTGAATGTCGGGCTACTCTTCACCCTCGTGCGATCCCTTCTCAGGCGACACCACCGCCGCGAGGTCTATCGGTTCGCCGTCGACGTGCCCATGGCGGTGATCGGCAATCGCAAGCTGGCGATCACCCACACGCTCGACCTCTCAACGACCGGCGTTGGCTGGTCGTCGGACCGGCCGTACCCCCCGGGGCGGAAGTTAACCCTCCTAATCGATCCTTCAGTGCTCTCGTCGCGGCAGGTCCAGGCAGTCGTTACCGCATGCTGGCCGGACGGACACGGATACAGGGTCGGGGCGGAGTTCCGCAACCTGGAAGACGAAGACGAACGGACTCTGATCCTGTTCCTCTTCCACAGATCAGCTCGACGGCTCGTTGAGAGCGAGAGCGCCGCACCCGTCGCCGCGGTCGAACACCGGCCAACGAACCCCCGGGCCGCCTAGCTCCGGGCATCGTCCATGCCGTCGCTTCCAGGACCGGGGGCCTGACCTCGCGTTGCATGGATTCCCGACCTGACCTCCGGTCGTAGAGAGCGTCCCACCCTCAGCCCCACTTCCGACCCTTGGGCCCTGCATCTGGGGCCCTGCGGTCCGCTGCCCCGCCTTTGCGGACCGCGCATCCTCAGTCAAATCCACAAGAGATGGCCCACCGGGGTCCCCTTCCTCTTCTTGACAGGGGAGTTATCGCATTCATCAGGCTCTGTACAGGTTCCCGGGGCCAGGAGGTCGTCAATGGACGCACCCGCTCAGTACATTCACTGGGGATTCATCCTCCTCTCTGTGCCGAACCTCGTAATGATCGGACTGATGCTGG
>DATCGT010000334.1:0-2267 GCA_036508775.1 Tepidiformaceae bacterium
CCGGCGTTGAAGCCAAACCAGCCGAACCACAGGATCGCCGCCCCGAGCACGACCATCGTGATGTCGTGGGGCTCCATCGGGATCGAGCCGTAGCCCTTCCTCTTCCCGAAAAGGAAGACCGCCGCCAGCGCCGCCACACCCGCGTTGACGTGGATGGCCATGCCACCCGCGAAGTCGAGCCCGTTGAGGCCCATGTTCGGGCCGCGGCCGGGAAGGTCGGTATGCGTCGAGAAGGCACTCAACCAGCCGTCGTACGCGAAGACCCAGTGGGCCACCGGCACGTACACGAACAGCGACCACAGGGCAATGAACACCAGGAACGGTCCAAATTTCGCTCGCTCCGCAAATGCGCCGGTGATCAGGGCCGGGGTGATGATTGCGAACATCATCTGGAATGCCATGAACACCAGGTGTGGCACGCCCAGCCCGTAGACGGAGCCGTTGGGACCTCCAGGTGCCTGACCTACGCCCTTCAGGCCAACCCAGTCGAGGTTGCCGATCAGGCCGTGCCCGGCGTCAGGGCCGAACGCGAGTGAATACCCGACGACCACCCAGAGGATTGCGACGACGCCGGTCGCAATGAAGGACTGCATGATGGTCGCGAGGACGTTCTTGTTTCGCGTGAGGCCGCCGTAGAAGAAGCCCAGCCCGGGGGTCATGAAGAGGACCATGGCCGACGCAGCCAGCATCCACGCGGTATTCCCCGTGTCGATCGGGTTGTCCATTTGCCGTGCCCCCGGGCGAGTTGTGGCTGCGAACGGAGACGGGATGCCCCTCCCGCCATCACGTGCTCAAGAGCACCGTAAAGGCGCCGCGTTTCGAAAGAATGACGAGCGTATTACGAGCGTGTTTCGGTGTCAGAGCCACACCTGGAGCCGCACTGTCCTGGACCTGTGAATTCGACCGGACACAACAATGCGGCCCGTTGGGCCGCATTGTTTCATCGCCTGGCGACGGGAATCAGGCCTGGTCGTCGACCTCTGCTGCCGCCACTGGTGCAGCCTCGCTCGCCGGCCGCGGCTCGTCGCGGATAGGCATTGGGATGGGCGTGTCCGTGCGTCCCTGGGGCCGTACGAGGTCCCCGATGTGGTCGTCTGCACGGGGTTGTATGAGAGAGGAGATCGGAGAGGGTTTGCTGCCCCTGCGCGAGCCGCGCGAAGCCATCGCGGAGGTGGCGCAACCGCCGATAGGTATCGGTTGGGTCGGTATCTCCACTGTTCGCGAACTGCTTCCAGGTGTCGGCCCGTTCGTCGAGGTACCCCCTGACGGCCTGGAAGTGGTCGTCGCGCATGGCCCCCAGGAAGCCCTCGAGGATTTCCTGCTGCTCATCGAGATTCGCCGCAAGGCGCTGGATGAACGGGTCGAAACGCTTGAGCGAGAGCTCGAGCGCGGCCATCTGCTCTTCGAAGTATTCGATGAACGGGTTCCGCTGTTCCTCGATGCTCTTCCGCGTCAGGTCGATGCTCGCCTTCTGGGTGGCGAAGTTCTCGGCGACGAAGTCCTCTGGTCGCCGGGTCATGTCCTCGACGAGGTTGTTGAGATTCGACTCTTCCTTGGCGATGTACTCCTGGAGCGGACGGAGGCGCTGTTCCAAGTGCCCCAGGATCGTCTGGAGCGTGGCGGCCTGCGCCTGGAGATGAACCTTGAGCCCGGCTGTCTCCTGCTGGAACTCCTTCTCAGCCTGCTCGAGCAACACTCGCTGATCGCGGATCTGTTCCTCGAGAATCCGGATCCGCTCGGACTCGACAGCGGAAGCCGGCGCGGGCGCAGAAACCACAGGCGCAACGCTTGGAGCTCCGGCGGAGGGTGCAGCCATCGACGGGGGCGGTGCCGCAGCTGCGGCGCGGGCCGCGTTTTCGTCGCCTATCTTGTCGTTCGACTTCCGCTTGAACATCGCCATAGCGAGCACACTCCCAAGACCAGTTTGTAAGGTTTGCAGTTGGCGGCCCTGGCCGCCGACGGGGACCGGTCTGACACGATAAACGAGCCCTGCCGCCAGCCCCACAAGCATCAGCAATATAGCAGCAGAACCATATGGGCCCAGCCCAAAGGTCTGGCCAAATGGTAGGGGCAGTCCCTGATCTTGCGCCGTGGAACCTCGACTATTGGCGCCATGATCGGGAGCAGCCGGGTCGATCTCTGCCAGTGACGTCGGGCCGCTATATGGAACGTCCTGCGGCCGGAACAGCATGACGAAGTAGTCGCTGCCGGTCCCACCGCCGAAGACGGCTGCGTCCTGCAGGATGCCGGTGAAATCGACCGGCGGG
>DATCGT010000335.1:0-2626 GCA_036508775.1 Tepidiformaceae bacterium
CGGATCAGTTCCTCCCGGAGCGCCTCGCGGAGTGCGTCGCGCATGCGCATCTCAGTCATCTTCGGGCTCCTTCGTGATGCCTTCCATGAGGGTCGAAAGCGCCGGTTGCGGGCTGGCGTCAGCGAACGCGACGGCATCATCGACGACCTTCTCGACCCTGTCCTCGATCTCCTTGAACTTCGCCTCGTCCAGGATTCTGCGGCCGGTCATGTGCTTCTTGAGCGCTTCAATGGCGTCCCGCTTCCGGTACTCTTCGACCTCGCTCTTAACGCGGTAGAGTTCCGGGTCGGCCATCGAGTGGCCGCGATAGCGGTAGGTCATCGCCTCGATGAAGAATGGCCCTTTGCCCGAGCGGGCGTGGTCGACCGCTTTCTGAGTCTCGGTGTAGACCTCCATAACGTTCATCCCGTCGATGGAGACGGCGGGCATGTTGTACGCCGCCGCGAGCTTCGGGATGTCGGTCGAAAGGGACTCCTTCAGTGGCACGCCCATGCCGTAGAGGTTGTTTTCGCAGAAGAAGACGACCGGGACCTGCCAGAGGACGGCCAGGTTGAGCGCCTCGTGGAACTCGCCTTCGCCGACACTCCCGTCGCCGAAGATGCAGAGCGTCACGAAGTTCTCACCCTTCATCTTCGAAGCGAGCCCGAGGCCGACAGCCAGCGGCAGGTGCGCCGTGACGATCGCGTACCCCCCGAGAAATCCCTTCGAGGTGTCGTAGAGGTGCATCGAGCCGCCCCGGCCGCCGCTCACGCCGTCCGCTCGCCCGAAGAGTTCGGCCATCACGCGGTTCGGGTCCAGCCCGCGTGCGAGCGCATGCCCGTGGTCGCGGTAGTGGGTGATGACCTTGTCTTCTTCGCGCAGCGTGTTGATCGCGCCGACCGCGCACGCCTCCTGCCCCGTATAGAGGTGGAGAAAGCCTCGGACCTTCCCTTTGCTGTACATCTCGCCGGTCTTTGCTTCGAACCGGCGAATCAGCATCATCTGATAGAGGAAGAGGCCGAGCTGCTCCTCGTCGAGTTTGCCTGCGGGTGGTCGGGTCTTCGCCTGGGCCATGGTCCGCCTCCTTATCTGGCCGCGGGTGCCGTCCGGTGTCGTGCCAGATGAATGCTCTGGCCATCGACCGCCAGGGCAGCCTCTTTCATCGCTTCGCCGAGCGTCGGGTGCGCGTGGACGGCGAACCCGAGTTCGGTCGTCGTGGCTTCGAGCATCGCAACCATCGTTGCTTCGCCCAGGAGTTCGTTGACGTCATGTCCGATCATGTGGATGCCGAGCACCTGTCCCGTCGCCTCATCGGCGATGACTTTGACGAAGCCGTCCGTCTCGCCCACGGCGATGGACTTCCCGAGCGCGGTCAGGGGGAATCGCCCGGTCTTCACCGCAAAGCCAGCGGCTTTCGCCTGCTGCTCCGTGTAACCGATGGATGCGACCTGCGGCTGGCAGAAGGTGGCGCGCGGCAGCTGGATGTAGTCGAGTGGTGCGGTCTTCTTGCCTGCGACCTGTTCGGCGGCAATGACTCCCTGCTCCATTGCCACGTGCGCGAGCATCAGCTTCCCGGTTACGTCGCCGATGGCGTAGATGCCCGGGACGTTGGTCTTCATGCGGTCGTCGATGGTGACGAAGCCGCGTTCCGTGGCGACTCCCGCGGTTTCGAGGTTCAGCCCCTCGGTATGCGGCACAAAACCGACCGCAACGAGCACCACGTCTGCATCCAGCTTCCGGCTCTCGGAGCCGCTGGCGACGGTGACGGTCGCCCTGTTCTTCGCCGTCGTTACTGATTCGACCCGGTAGCCGGTCAGGCAGGTGATCCCGCGCGCTTCAAACGAGCGCTTCAACACCCGACCGATGTCGGGGTCTTCGAGCGGCAACACGCTGTCGAGCAGCTCCACCAGAGTGACCTCAGAACCGTAGCTGGCCCAGATGTGCGCGAACTCCACCCCGATCGGCCCCGCGCCGATGACAATCGCTTTCGCCGGGGTTTTGCGCAGGGCGAGCGCCTCTCGACTGGAGATGATCGTCTTACCGTCGAAGCTTGCACCCGGCAGGGTACGCATCCCGGCCCCGGTCGCGATGATGACGCTGGCGGCCTGATAGGTATCACCGTTGCAGACGAGCGAGGTCGCCGTCTTGAAGGATGCCGCCCCGCTAACGACTTTCACGTCGGCGTCGCGGAGCAGACCTTCGACTCCGCCTACCAGTTTGTCGACGACCCCACGGCTGCGGTCGATGGCGCTCCCGAGGTCGAAGGTCGCAGACCGCGTGCCCCCGATGCCCCACTTCTCCGCATCGCGGACCAGGTTCACCACATCCGCATTGCGGAGTATCGCTTTCGAGGGGATGCATCCCCAGTTCAGGCAGAGGCCGCCGATGCGCTCCTTCTCGAAGAGCACGACCTTGAGCCCGAGCTGGGCGCCCCGCAAAGCGGCAACGTAGCCGCCCGGACCTCCCCCGACAACCGCAAGATCGTAGCGAGTCATAGTTGAAACCTCGACTACCATAGCTTAGAGCGTAGAGTTCACGCTGCGGTTAACGCACCCCTGGCAGCGAGAGACCGCACCCAGTATTGCACTGTGAGGAAGCGGCAATGGGGAAAAGTAGGGGTGGGACTAATCTTCGGGCGGGCGGGCCG
>DATCGT010000336.1:0-14411 GCA_036508775.1 Tepidiformaceae bacterium
AGGAAGTCACCACGAGGGTCGACTCGGGCGCTGAGACGACGACGCTTGAAGCTAACCTGCTGGGGCTCCTCGAGGCTACCGAGGCCCCGACGGCCAGCCCGGCGCCCGCGAAGGCCGCAAGGCCGGCCGAGCGCCCGATCCCTGCCGCAGTCAGGGAAGCCCTGGCCCATGAAGCCCAGCTCGGCCGGAGCGTTCTCCGGGTCACGGTCGCCATAGACGCGGCCTGTCAGCTGCCGTCGATCCGGTGCTTCCAGGTCCTCCAGGAACTCGAGGAGCAGGGGACCGTTCACGCCACCTGGCCCGATCGGGCGACCATCGAGAACGGCACGGCTGAGTTCACGCTGGAAGCCATCCTCACGTCGTCATCCGACGAGGACCAGGTCCACGCGGCGATCCTCGACATTACCGACATTGCGGGAGTCGAAATCGCCCCGCTGGCCATAGACGAGGCTGAAGACAGCCCCGCGGTCATAGCGGCACCGGCCCCCGGGACACGCCCGCAACTCACCGTGGTCACGAACGATGCGGCCCCCGACAAGGCTCCCGTGCACAAGGCATCCCAGTCGGTGCGCATCGACGTCGAACGCCTCGATGGGTTGATGAACCTGGTCGGTGAACTCGTTATCGACCGCACGCGCCTTCAGCAGATCCGCGAGCAGCTTTCCGTCGTCATCAAAGGCGCGAACCTGAAAGAACTCGAGGCAAACTTCGAGGAGACTACCGCTCATCTCACCCGCGTCACGGACGAGCTGCAAGAAGAAATCATGCGGAGTCGCATGCTCCCGGTCCGCTCGGTTCTGACCCGGCTGCCGCGCATGGTGCGCGACACCGCCGCCAAGTGCGGCAAGAAGGTCGAGCTGGTCATGAGCGGCGAAGAGACGGAGCTCGACCGATCGGTGATCGAAGAGATCTCGGACCCACTGGTCCACGTCCTCCGGAATGCCGTAGATCACGGCATCGAAACTCCAGAGGAGCGGCTTGCGGCGGGCAAGCCGGAGGTTGGCATGGTGACGGTCCGCGCGTGGAACCAGGAAGCGTCCATCTACCTGTCTATCGAAGACGATGGACACGGTATTGACTGCGATGCGATTCGACGCAAGGCCGTTGAGAAGGGGCTGCTCACCCGTGAGGCGGCCGACGCCGCGACGGACGACGCAGTACGGCAGTTCGTCTTTCTGCCAGGGCTTTCAACGGCAAAGAAGGTGACCGATGTCTCCGGGCGCGGCGTCGGTATGGATATCGTCCGGACGAACATCGAACGTCTCAACGGACAGGTGCACGTCCGGAGCGTGCTGGGCAAGGGCAGCGAATTCATCATCCAACTCCCGCTCACCCTCGCAACCACCAAGGCGCTAATGGTGACCTCACGAGGCACTGTCTACGCAATGCCACTGGTTTCAGTGACCGAAGCGCTGGATGAAGGCGCGGCAGAAATTCATCGTGCCGCGGGACAGACTACTCTCCGGCTTCGCGACAGGCTTCTGCCCGTCCGTGACCTTGGAGAGACCCTCGGGGACTCTCGTCCAAACACTGAACCACCAGGATCCCGCTTTGTCGTCGCGGCGCGCCACGGCGACCGCCATGTGGCATTCATGGTCGACCGGTTGCTGGGCGAACAGGATGTGGTCGTGAAGTCGTTGGGAGGACTCGTTGGCAGCCGCAAGGGACTCACGGGCGCCACGATCCTGGGCGATGGAACGCTTGGTCTCATCATCGATATCGCCGGCCTGGTTTCCGAACAGGCGTCATCAACACTCGCCGCCGCGTGAACCGCCTAGGAAGGCCAGAAGGAGCCCTTATGTCCACTACTACAAGCCGCGTCGCAGAAACCCTTGGCGAAGTCGCCACCGATGGCGCACTGCGTGCCGAACGTGGACTTTCGGGTCTCGTTGGTGAGGAAATCAAGATCCACGTGCCGCAGATCCGGGTAGGCACCAACGTTGACGCCTGCGACGCGGTCGGCGGCCCGGACGTCATCGTCTTCGGCGCCTACCTCGGCATCACCGGGGACATTACCGGGCACGTCATGCTCCTGTTTCCGCAACAACGGGCGCTGGAGTGCGTCGACCTCATGTGCGGCCAGCCAGCCGGCACCTCCACCGAACCGGACGAATTTGCCTCTTCGGCGATCGGGGAACTCGCGAACATCGTGGGTTCGGCTTTCGTGAATGCGCTCGCGGACCGCGCGGGCCTCATTCTGCACCCGAGCCCTCCGACGGTCGTCAATGACATGGCGATCGCCCTGGTTGAGTCGGTTTACGCGGCGATCCTCGCCCAGGGGGGCGAGGTTGTGATGATCGACACCGTCTTCTCCGACGAGAAGGGCACGACCGCCGGGCTGCTCATCGTCGCCCCAGACGCGGATGCATTCGCCAAAATCGCGGAACTCGCGGCATGACGACTGCATCCACCACCGCCAGGCGCACTTCGGTCGGAATCGGCCAGATCGCCGTCAGCAAGGACACGTCGGAGGTCCTCGTTGCGTATGGCCTTGGGTCATGCGTTGGCGTCAGTGCATACGACCCGGTGGCGCACATCTGCGGCCTGGCCCACATCCTGCTCCCCGAGTCGAACAACAGTGCATCGGCAACACGGGAACCCGCATGGTATGCGGCGGCGGGTATCACGAACTTGCTCCGCGAGCTGACGGCCCTGGGCGCGATTCCCGGCCGCCTGGTCGTGAAGCTGGCGGGAGGGGCGGCCGTCCTCGGTGAGGCGAACGCTTCGAAATTCCGCATCGGTGAACGCAACGCCGAAGTGATCACTGAGCTCCTCAGGCAACGGAACATTCGCCCCTGCGCCACATCACTCGGCGGCTCGAAGGGCCGCACTGTCGAACTTCACGTCGTTAGCGGGAAGACGTTTGTCCGTACCGCTGCATCGCCGGCAACCGAACTCCAGGAGGGCCACCATGGCAACGATTCTCGTAGTTGACGACGCAGCCTTTATGCGGATGCGAATGTCGAAAATTCTGACCGAAGCCGGCCACGATGTCCTGCAGGCATCAAACGGCGTGGAAGCGGTCGCCACGTACAAGGAGAAACACCCTGACGCCGTCCTGATGGACATCACGATGCCCGAGATGGATGGCCTCACGGCCTTGAAAGAGATCAAGGAATTCGACCCGGCGGCGAAGGTCGCCATGGTCACGGCTCTCGGCCAGCAACAGATCGTCCTTGACGCGCTTAAGACCGGGGCGAAGGACTTCCTGGTTAAGCCCTGCGAGGGAGATCGCGTCATCGCAACCGTCAACAAGCTCTGCGCCTAAGCGCCGAATGACATCGAACGCCGTCAGCCAAGCCCACAGGATCCGGGTCCTCGTTGTCGATGACTCGGCCTTCATGCGCCATTCGATTGTGCGTCTGATCTCCAGCAACGCCGACTTCGAAGTCGTGGGGACCGCCGTTGATGGTATCGACGGCGTGAAGAAGGCCCTTGAGCTGCGCCCGGACGTCATCACCATGGACGTCGAAATGCCGCGGATGGACGGTGTGTCCGCGGTCCGGGAGATCATGCAAACTATCCCCACCCCGGTGGTCATGCTCAGCACGATGACAGTCCAGGGGGCGGAGACCACCATACGGGCGCTCGAAGCAGGCGCTGTGGAATGCGTGGCCAAACCAAGTGGGCTGAGCCACGAACTCCACAACGTCGCGGACGAACTTTCGACCGCGGTTCACCGAGCCCACCTCTCGCACCTGCGACGCCATCATGCCCTCCCCACGATCCCTTCAATCGGCTCGGACAAGACGACGGGGACGAAGGGGGTGGCCTCTCACCTGGTGCTCATCGGGTGCTCAACGGGCGGCCCGCCAGCCCTGACTGAGGTCGTCCCACATCTTCCCGCCGACCTCGAGGCCGGGGTCATCGTCGTACAGCACATGCCGGCGGGCTTTACCGGTGCGCTGGCACGGCGGCTGAACCAGATCTCGCCCCTCGAAGTAGCAGAAGCGGCGAACGGAGACCAGGTGCTGCAGGGGCATGTCCTCGTGGCCCCGGGCAACTTCCATCTCGAAGTCGGCCCGGACCACACGATACGTCTCAACCAGGGCCCGACTCTTCACGGTGTCCGCCCGAGCGTCGACATTGCGCTACGGTCTGTAGCGCCGATTTATGGAAAGCACCTTACCGTCGCGATTCTCACCGGAATGGGACGCGACGGGGCGGAAGGGGCAGCGCTTGCTGAGCAAGGGGGCGCGGCGATCGTCGTACAGGACGAACCGACCAGTGTCGTTTACGGGATGCCGCGCGTGGCACGCGAACTCACTCGAACCGCGAAGGAGCTGCCCCTTGAAAAGATCGCCGAGGCCATCAGCCAGGCCGTCATTCGTGAGGTCCGTCGATGACCGCTGACGTCGCACCCGACCAGGAGTGGATCACATTCCGAAAGGCCCTCGAAACAGCCATCGGCGTTCCGCTGGGACAGTACAAAGAGCCGCAGATGAAGCGCCGGCTCGCAACCCTGATGACCAGGCGCGGAATCAGCAACTGGCCCGCTTTCACCCATGCCATTCGTACGGATACGAAGCTCCTGAATGAAGTGCGAGACACGCTGACCATCAACGTCAGCGAGTTCTTCCGCCAGGCCGATCGCTTTGACTCGCTCCAGAAGACCGTGCTCCCGGAGATGCTGAAGGCGGGGCGACCCCTGAAGATCTGGAGCGCCGGCTGTTCCCTCGGCTGCGAGCCCTACACACTGGCGATCATCCTGAACGAGTTGGACCCGCGGGGTAATCACTCCATCCTGGCGACGGATGTCGACATGCCAATCCTCGCGAGGGCGAAAGCCGGGACGGGCTACCTTCAGAACGAGGTCCGATCCACCCCGCCGCACCTCCTCGCGAAGTATTTCGTCGAGTCGAACGGCACGTACAGCGTGACCGACATCGTTAAGCGCCCGGTGACCTTCCGTCGCCACGACCTGCTGAGTGACGCGTACCCCAAGGACCAGGACCTGATCCTGTGCCGCAACGTGGTGATCTACTTCACCGAAGAGGCGAAGCAGCACATCTATGCCGGCTTCGCGGGAGCGCTCCGGCCTGGGGGACTGCTCTTTGTGGGCGGCAGCGAGATGATCATGCGGTCACATGAGATCGGCTTCTCGACCATCGGGACGAGCATGTATCGCAAAGCTGCCTGAACACGACCGGTCGACGGAGGCAGCCGTACTCGCAGGCCCCGTCGATCGGTGCTGCTCGCCCTGGCCTCGCGCACTCCTCCATCGCGGGTAAAGACGACCCGACCCGCTCATATCCCCAGAGTTCCCGCGAGCTGTCGTTTCTGCTGAAGAAGCCGCAAAACGGATACCGTGTTCTGCGCTCAGTGGATAGGATGGCAGTACGCTCAGCGGAGTTCTCGGCCCCGGGTGGTTTGCCACTCCCTGGTCGCGAACAGACACTGGCTTCGCACGACCGGGGGGGGACAGCGATACTTCAGCTGAGACGCCAACAGACCGCCGGCCCGTCGATCGACCATGATTCGGCGATCGGGTTGTTGACAGACCCGCGGCGCCCCCTGGGGACCCCAACGCGGCTCCCTCGGTTGCTGATCGTCTCCGACACGCTGTGCCCCGACCCCAACGGCGTGGCACTGATCGCTCTCCATACCTCCGAGATACTCAGTCATCGGGCGTCCGTTCACCTCTTCGGACCAGCGGGAGCCGACGCACCGGACTCTGTGACCTATACCCCGGTCAAACGGTCCCGGATCGGCACACCCGATTGCCGGCTGCCCAGCCCCCGGTTCCGTCCGCTCGCTGAGGCGGTCGAGGCGTCCGACCGGATTGTGGTCCACACCCTTGGCCCGCTGGGCTGCGCCGCGCTCTTCTACGCGAGGCGGCTCGGGAAACATTCGACGCTGTTCCTCCACAACGACCTTTCGATGTTGATGCGACACACCGTCGGCCGACGGCTGGGGCGCGCAGCGGCACAGTGGACGGCAAGTACGATCGAACGATGGGCGGTTCGGCGAGCGAGCCGTGTCCTCGCACCTCGCAGTCTCGGCTGGACCGACTGTGAGGTGTTCAGGCTCGATCCGCCGCTGGTTCGCTCGCGCGCCTGCCCGGCCCAGCCCGCTGAGGGGCCCTTGACGATCGCCTACCACGGGCGGGTTTCCCACGAGAAGGCCGTCGACGTCATTGTCCGGGCGATGGCCTGCGCCGACCCGGACCATAGCCGCTTCCGGCTTCGGATAATCGGCGATGGCAGCCAGATGGCTTCCACGCTCGATCTCGCCACGGAACTCGGCGTTCCAGTGGAACACGTCCCCTGGTGCAACGAGCCGATCAAGGCTCTTGCCGACGCAAACATCTACGTGATGGCCTCCCGCACCGAGACGTATTCGATCGCCACCCTCGAGGCGATGAGTTGCGGCCTGCCCGTGATCGCACGGAGCGTGGGTGAGATCTCGACCTACCTGACGGACGGCGAGAACGGGCTCCTGTTCCAGAACGACGATGAACTCTCGGGGCTCTTGCTAACCGTGGCGAATGACTCCGCACTGCGCGCCCGGCTCTCAGCCAGGGCTGCCGCCGCCGCAACACACCGCTCCGTTTGGGAACAGTTCGCGGACGCGTCAGACCGTCCCTGATCATGCAGGCGATGTGGTCTATCCACGACGTCTCACCTTCCACCGCCACGTGGGCCGACGCCATGGTCGGCAGGCTGACCTTGAGCGGCGTGTCTCGCGTGACCATCCTCATTATCCCGGCGGGCGAGTGGCCGCCTGATGCGGTCGACCTGCTGCGTGGCTGGGAATCCGCCGGCCACATCCTGGCGCTGCATGGCTGGGACCACCAGGCGCGACGCCCGGCGAGCCTTTACCACCGCCTGCACAGCCTCGTGCTTTCGCGGGACGCGGCTGAGCATCTAAGCCGGGGCAAGGCAGAGATGATCGCTCGAATTGAGCGAGGCCGGGCATGGTTTGGCACGAACGGGCTCGTGGAACCGGACTTCTACGTCCCACCGGCCTGGGCGGCCGGGGCGGTTACGTCGAGGGACCTGGGGGGGGCTGGATTTCGCCGCGTGGAGACGCTGACGGGCATTACGGAAACGTCGAGCGGGAGGACCCGCCTGCTACCCCTGGTGGGGTTTGAGGCGGACAACCTCTGGCGGAGCATTGCTCTGCGCGTCTCTAATGCGGCAAACACGGTGCTCGCCCGCCTCACTGGCCGACCTGTCCGCATCGCTGTTCATCCGAACGATGATGCGAAGATGCTCGCCGGGGACCTGGATCGCTGGATCCATCGACGGTGCCGGCCCGTTCTCCCGGGATAGGCCGAGGCTATTCGGCCAGGACGGCTTCGGGTTCCTCGCTCTGACCGGCGTCAGCGGGGACCTTCACCATCTCCCGCCGATATTCTTCGAGCACCCGGTCGCGAAGGAACAGGGCCAGGACCATCCCCACGACGCACAGTCCCGTCATCACGAGGAAGGCGTAGTGGAAGGCTTCGACCATGAGCGGGATCGGGGCTGTGCCATCTGAGATGGATGTGCCCGCGGGCGCCCCAACCCATTGCAGGCTCGCCACGAGGACCGTCGTCAATACGGCGGTCGCGAGGGCGCCATTGATGCGCTGGCCGACGTTCACGAGCGATGTGGCCCGCGGTATCTCTCCCGGCGCAATCGTGTTGTAGGCGACGAGCTGGACGGTCTGACCAAAGAAGCCAAGACCGAGCCCTCGCCCGGCGACCACCAACATGATGGGGAGGATCCCCGTGTTCTCGTCGATGCGGCTCCAAAGGAACGTCGTGAGCGCGAGCACACCCAGCCCGACTATCACCAGTGGGCGGGGCCCGAAGCGTTTGTACTGGCGGCCCGCCGTATTCATCGTGATGAAGGCCACGACCCCCATGGGCAAGAGCACCTGCCCTGCTTCAGCAGCGCCGAGCCCGTGCGCCCGTTGTAAGAAGAGCGGCATCAGGAAGTTCAAACCGAAGAGCGAAAAAAACCCGATCCACTGGACAATAATGGCGAGCCGGAACATCGGGTCCGCGAAGAGGCGAATCCGGAGGAGCGGGTCGTGGTTGCGAAGCTCAACCCGGATGAAACCGGCAAGCGCAACGACCCCGACCGCGAAGAACCCAAGCGCCGCGGGGGAATCCCAGCCCACGTCGGCGCCCGTACTGAGCGCCAGCAAGAGGCAGGGGAAGGCGAAGAACGCGAATCCGAACCCCTTGAAGTCGAAGTGCGTGTCGGTGCGGAGTGGCGTTTCTTTAAGGAGGAAATAGGCGAAGACGATGTCGACGATGCCGATCGGGACATTGATCAGGAAGACCGCGCGCCAGCTCGAGTACTCGACCAGGTAGCCACCCACAGTCGGCCCCAACATCGGGGCGAGCAGGGCCGGGATGCCGAGCAGAGCCATGAAGTGGGGCCGCTCGAGCGGGGTGATCATCATGAACACGATCGCCATGCCGAGGGGTTGCAGCATGCCGCCGCCCAACCCCTGCAAGACGCGGAAGAAGATGAGGCTCTGGACATTCCAGGCCAGGCCGCACATAGCGGAGCCAATCGTGAAGAACGCGAGCGTGATCATGTACAGCCGCTTCATGCCGATCCGCTCACCAAGGAACCCGCTGGTGGGGACAACTACCGCGAGGGCCATCAGGTAGGACGTGATCACGAACTGGCCGCTCTGGAGGCTGGTGTTGAAGTCCTGGAGGATGCTCGGCAGTGCGATATTGACGATCGTCGAGTCCAGGATCGACATGAACGATCCGATCGTCGTCACGATGAGAGGGAGCCACCGTGGGTCGAACCGTCGTCCCGCACCCGCTTGAGTCATGCCGGCCATCCAGGGGGTGTCCGGCTACAGAGTGCCCCCCGGAGCCCCTCACTCCCGCGCTTCTGAGCGACAGAAATGGTGGTTCCACGGGCGCGAACCTAGCCGAACCGTATCAATCTAATCCTGACGCTAACGTTAGACCCGGGCAACAAAATCGGCCGAGCAACGCCCGCGAGGTAAAGCTGCCATGACCAATGTTAGGAAAGAGCAAAGCCCTGCCTCGCCCCCTTCCTGTGATGAAAGCGCGGCGTCCTGGAGTCTTCATGGTGGACGGCCCTGTGGGAGCCGCCAAATTGATTGTGGGGGCCCGGTGACGCAGGTATCGACGGGGACTCAAGCGCGCCTTCCCAGCACCCATTCGCGAGCGGGGATCTTCCGCGGCCTGCTCCTCCTGGCGACCGCCCTCTCGCTTGCAGTCGCAGGCGTCGAGACGCTGCGCGGCTTCCAGCCAATCACAGATTCCCGGACCGACGCCGCATTCACAGACCCGTCCCTGACTGCTGTGCAACCGACTTCAGAGGCGCCCTCAGCGACGCCTGCGCCCGATCCTCCTCACTCGGAAAGCGCAGGCTGGGCCGGCTCGATTGCACCCGCAGCGGCGGTCAATCGGCCGGACTTCTATCTGCCGATGGTCGAAGCGCGCCAGCTCTCGGCCATAGAGGAGGCGCTCGCAGCGGCGGTCAATGGCGCCCGAAAGGGAGCTTCGCTCCCGACGCTCACGGTGGACGACGGGTTGTCACATATCGCACTGATCCGCGCCAATCAGATGGCGAACCAGTCCTACCTGGGCACGACTGACCCTGCCGGCTACACCATGTTCTCTGAACTGCTGACGAGGGCCGGCTATTCGTACACGTGGGCAGGAGAGAACCTGGACGCCGACAACTACAGTGTGGCCTCATCGCCATCGGCGGCCCTGGCGGCGTTCCTGGCCACGGAACCGACCCGCGAGAACCTCCTCTCATCAGCCTTCAACCGCATGGGAGTGGGCGAAGTCACCGCCCCGGACGGCCGCCACCTCTACGCGGTCGTGTTCGTCGGCTAGCCAGGGGGAGCCTCAAAGCTGGCAGTCGGTCCGGCACGGTGTAAACACGGGGTCAAAGTAGTAGAAACACCTAACCTTCTTCTAATGCAATACCCACTTAATGTCAGCTATAGTCTCTGTCTATGCAGAGCATTAGGAATACCGTCAGCCGCAGGCACTTCCTGACCTTGTTGGTTTCGGGCGCAGGATTGGCCGCGACCTCGTCGTTCCTCGGATGGAAGGGTGTCAACGCGGAACGCGTGGAGCCTGCCGAGTCGGCCGAATCGGCCCTGGGCGTCCTCGACCCGCGCGTTGCCGACGCAGTCCGACAGCAGGACTGGTACCAGAACATCGACGCGAACCATGTTCGGCTTCTGCAATGGCTCGCCGCCGGGACACTGAACACGACTGGTCTCAACGTAGCCGCACCGGGCGTCGGCTCAACCTTCGGCAAGACGGACATCCCAATCGCAGCGGCCGGGCCGCTCGATACCGACCGCCAGGTCGCAATCATCGAGCAGAGCCTGTTCCTGTTCCTCGCGGATCGCCCGGTGATCTTCTCGTCTGACGTACCGCTGACGCCGGCCGATGCCGATTCAGCGAAGCACCTGGTGGCAAAGTGGTTCCCCCAGGTGGAGGCAGTCCTCGGCGTGCCGTACCCATACGCGGGCACCTACCTCCAGCTCAACGTCGAGAATGCCTCCGGCCGGGCCACGACCCGCGGCGCCAGCATCTGGCTGGCGCCAGACTTCAGCTACCTGCCGCACATCCTGGTTCACGAACGCACCCATTCGTTCCAGTACGGTCCGGACCAGGGCGTACGGATGCCGATATTCGCCAGTGAAGGCAGCGCCGAATCGATGGCTACCTTGATTACCGCCACGCCGGCGATCTGGCACGGCGACAACGTGGAAGTCAACGCCGACATGACCGCGTCTTCACCGGGAGCCGGCTCCTCCTACGGCGAGCAATCGTTCAACGGCTACCAGCTCTTCGCCGACATCCTGAAGCTAACCGGCCAGACCGGGTTCATGAATGTCATCCAACAGATGCACACTGGACCTCAGCATCTTTCCGGTGAAGAAATCCTTGGCCTGTTCAAACAGGTGGCGCCGAATGCGGCCGCACTCGACGCGCTTTATGAGCGATCGGTTCTCAACTACGCGAGCCTGGGTGTTCCCTCCACCAGCGCCTGACAAGGCCGCCCCCGGGCTCCTCGCACCCGCCATTCCGACTTCGGATTCGGCCCGGTAAATCATTAGTACGTTCTCATCTAACCCTCATCTACGTCTTAGCGCCCAACGCCAAACTTCAGACAGAACGTTGAGGAGACCTCTGATGAAGGTGCGCACGATGAACTGGATCCGGGCGCTGACGGCCGGCATCGTCATGGCCGGCTTCGCCGGGACATGGGGCTACCTGCATTCGGCCGGGACGGTCGGCACGAGCACCTCCGCGAGCGCCAGCACGATTTCAGGCACGGCTTCAAGCGCGACAACGGGCACATCCGTTACGACGACCACCCTGGGTGTCTCGGGCAGCACAGGCACGACGAGCAACACCCAGAAGGCCCCTGTGGCGACGGCCCGAACGACGAGGCGCTCCTGATGCTCGGAAAGCGACTCTTCATCCCCCTCGGCATTGCCGCCGCATTCATTGACGGGCTCGCTCTCAAGGGGATGAACCTCGGGCAGCAGCCGTGGTTTATCAGCCGGGCTTCCGGCCTCGTCGCCTTCGCCCTCCTCTCTGCCTCCGTCATCCTCGGACTGCTGATGAGCACCAAGGCCGCGAACCGGTGGCTCAACCCCAAGGTTAGCTACGAACTCCACGGGACCCTCAGCGTGCTGAGCCTGATCTTCCTGGCGATTCACGGCGGCGCCCTGCTGTTCGACGGCTTCTTCTCGTTTACCCCGGCCTCGCTGGTGATCCCGTTCCTGAGCCCCTACCAGCCGCTGTGGGTGGGCCTTGGCGTAATCGCCGCCTGGACCACGGCTGGCGTCGCCGCCAGCGTCCGGTTCCGGAAACAGATGGGATACGCCCGCTGGCGCCAGCTCCACTACCTCTCGTTTGTCGCCTACGTCCTGTCGCTGGTTCACGGGATGACGGCCGGTGGCACCGACACCAGCCTGCCGCTCGTCCAGGCGTTGTACCTGGGTTCAGCGGCGACGATCGCCACGCTGCTGATGGTCCGCATCCTGTTCGAGCGGCCCGCGCGGGCCGCGAGGAAGGCCGCCGCGAGGCCGCAGGAATCGCTGCGCGGACTGGCCCGCTAACCGGAGTCCCGGCGCAGGCTGACGCGAGGTTTACCTTGCGCTGACCTCTGCCGGGACCGTAGCCGGAGCGGATGTGAGACTCGATTTTGGAGTCGCGCCGGGGGGCATCCCGGAGCGCTTCTGACACGGACCTCCCCCCTGCCAGCGTCCTCATGGGCATGGCTCTTTCAACCCCGGCCCAGGTACCGCATGAGTTCAGCGCAACGCACTTCTGGCTTCGACCCACGGTGGCTCCCTCTCGGCGTCACCACTATCGGAGCCTTCATGTCGCTGCTGGACAGCACCATCGTCAATATCGCCCTGCCAGACATCCTCAAGGACTTCCACTCCAACCTGAGCAACGGACAGCTCGTGCTCACGGTCTACCTCCTGGCGCTGGCGCTGGTGATCCCCCTGAGCGGCTTCCTCGGCGAGCGCATAGGGATGAAGCGCCTCTACCTGATCACCCTCATCTGTTTCACGACCGGCTCGGCCCTTTGCGGGCTCGCGTGGAACCTCCCTAGCCTGATCTTCTTCCGGGCGTTGCAGGGCCTCGGCGGCGGCATGCTCCAACCACTCGGCCAGGCGATCGTCTTCACGATGATCACCCCCCGGGAGCGCGGCTACTTCATGGGGCTCCTCGGCCTGCCGAGCCTGCTCGCACCGATCCTCGGCCCCACGGTGGGCGGCCTCCTGGTTGAGTACTCGTCGTGGCGGATGATCTTTCTCATAAACGTCCCGATCGGTGCGCTCAATGTCTTCCTGGCCTGGAAGCTGCTCAAAGAGACGCCACTTCGCCACGATGCGCGCCTCGACCGGCTCGGCTTCGGCCTGAGCGCCATCGCCTTCCCCTGCGTGCTTCTCGGGCTGAGCCAGGGCGAATCGGCCGGATGGACGTCATGGCCAATACTCCTGACGCTCAGCGTCGGTGCGCTGACAATGGCATGGTTCATCCGGACCGAACTCCGGCGAGACCAGCCTCTGCTGAAAATCAACCTGTTCGCAAACCGGATGTTCGCTCTCGCGATGGTCATCATCTTCGTGACCCAGTTCGCGCTTTTTGGCGTCCAGTATCTGCTGCCGATCTTCCTCCAGACGGCCCACGGGATGTCTCCGGCCATGACGGGGCTCGTACTCCTCCCAAGCGGATTCGTCAGCTTCATCGCCATGAACCTTGGGGGCCGCTACTACAATCGGCTCGGGCCGAAGCCGCTCTCCATCATCGGAATGGCCGTCCTTCTCCTGACCACAGTCTTCTTGAGCCGCATCTCGGAAAACACGAGTCCGGTGCTCATCGCGGCGCTGGCGTCTTCTCGCGGCGTCGGAGTCGGGCTTTGCGTCATTCCCATTAACACGATGGCCTACAACACCGTCGCCCAGGGTGACATGCCACGCGCAACGGCGATGGTGAACGTCCTCTTCCGCATCTTCGGATCGGTTGCCACGGCCATTCTGACCGCAGTCATCGTCACCAGCCTGAGCTGGCACGGCGCTCCCGCTGGCTCATCTTTCACGGACGGCACCGCCCCGGTCCATTTCATGGTCAAGGCGTTCAGCGATGGGTTCCTCGTGATGGCTGCCTTTGCGGTGGTCGGGCTCGTCCTGTCCTTCTTCGTTCGTGATCGCATCCTCGATGAGCCATTCGAACTGAGCCCTGTACCGGGGCACCCGGAAACGATCGAGATCTAGCCGGGCGGCCATTCTGCCGCTCCCGCCTATGGTTCTATCACTCTTGCGAATAGTTTGCCAGACGCTAAATAAATCGACTTCGCGCCTGCTACGCTGGAAGCAGGAGTTCCAAAATGTATTTGTCCACCCTTCCCGCCCCGCTTTCCGTCGAGTCGTCCACTCCGTCAAAGCAGACGCTCCTCCGCGAGGAGTACATGACGAACAGCGTGTCCGGAAATCACGTCGCCAGGTCGAAGTCCAGACAGAGCAGAACGCCGCTTTGGGCCCTTCGATGACGCTGCTGCTCGGCCAGCAGTGGTTCTCCATAGCCGTAGGCTAACGCGATGCCGTAACTCACGATGAGTTCGGCGTAACCAGTCAGGCACCAGCAGAAGCCCGGCTCTCAGACCGAGAGCCGGGCTTCTTGTGTCCGCTAGCGTTTCGGCAGAACCTCGGCGAGAAATGCATCCAGCGCAGCCGCGAAATCCTTCGGGTTGTCGCTGTGCACGTTGTGGGTCGCCCTGGGGATGACCACGAGGCGGGCGTTGGCCATGGCCGCAACGGTCGCCTCGGCAACCTCCGGCGCGAGGATCTTGCTGTTCTCGCCGCGGAAAAGCATGGCGGGCTGCCGAATCGCCTTCACGTCCGCCCACAGGGACTCCGCACTCTGCTTCCTGGCAGCG
>DATCGT010000337.1:0-2192 GCA_036508775.1 Tepidiformaceae bacterium
TGCCAGGACGTAGCACGTCGCGTGCGCCGTAGATCCCCGCTGGGACAACCGGCACGCCCGTTTCCCCCGCGACCGTGAACGCTCCTAGGTGAAACGGGCGCAGTCCCGGTGCACGGCTGCGCGTTCCTTCCGGGAAAACCACTACCGATTCGCCGGAACGCACAAGCTTCTCAATGTGCATGGTGTCGGCGATGCCTTCGCGTGGGCCCCGGCGGGCGACGAACTCGCTGCCGAGCCTTCTGAGAAAAACGCCGACGAAAGGCTGGCGCTCATAGTCAGCCGCGACGATGAACCGCACCGGGTGGGGAAGCGCCAGTGCGAGTGCGAGTCCGTCGAGATAGCTGCCATGGTTTGCCACAATCAGGCAGTGCGGGCACTCCTGGATGTGCTCCGTCCCCGATACGGAGACCGGGATCCCCAGCAGGTGTCGCAAGGTCCGACCAGCCGTTCGAAGCGTTCGCCATCGCAACGTTCGCGACGGAACCATCACGATGGTGAGCCAAGCCGGCACCGCGATCAGCACGAGCACGGTCCAGGCGTAGCCGGCGTACACAGAAGCGCGCGCGGCACGCAGTCGGCGTCGCAGCGATGGGAGCGTTCCGGTCCAGGCGAAGCGCGCCAGGTGCCACCATGAAGGTCCGGACGAGCGGGTAAGCCCCTTCTCGAATCGGACTCTGGTGGCAGCGCGGCGAATCTTTCCGCTGGACGTCTTGAGCACCGCACCGGGCGGAGCGAGCGCGACCTCATCCGGAGGCGTACCCAGGAGGTCGATCGTCACCGCGATGATGCTGCGGCGAAGGCGTTCCAGCTCCTGCGAGTCATGCTCGCGGGTTTCGGCGAGAACCACGAGCTTCTCGGTACCGGCTTTCGGGTCAGGCGATGCGAAGACAGCCACACATCCGGTGCGCACCCCCGGTAGGGTGCCGATCGCCTCTTCAAGTTCGATCGGATGAAGGTTTCGTCCCGCTCGGATGATCACGTCTTTGATCCGCCCGGTCACGAAAATGTCGCCTCCGGCGATGTAGCCGAGGTCGCCGGTGTGAAGCCAGCTTCCGCTGCGCAGCTGCGCGGTCGCCTCCGGGTTTCGGAAATAGCCCGTTGTCGCTGATGGTCCGGTGAACTCGATGCGGCCTTCGTTGCGGTTGGGCAGCTCATGTCCGCTGGGGTCCACCACTCGAAGCTGATAGCCCGGCAGCGGCCGCCCACAGGCGACGAACCGTAAGGCAGACGGGTCGCCATCTTTCGGTGGAACGGCCAGCCCATGGCGTTGGAATTGCCGCCGATTGACGGCGTCGACGACGGGCGCCCGGCCAGGAGGTGGAAACGCGAGTCCGACGGCGGCTTCGGCAAGTCCATAGACCGGAGCCAACGCGTTCGGTCGCAAGCCGTAGCCAGCAAAGCGTTCAACGAAATGTTCCACTGTCGCCGGGCTGACCGGTTCCGCGCCGTTGAACATCATGCGCATGCCGCTGAGGTCGACGCCGGAAATCTCTTCATCGCGAATCCGCCGCAGGCAGAGCTCGAACGCGAAGTTGGGGCCCGCGGTCAGCGTGGCGCGATGCTCCTGGATCGCATGCAGCCACCGCGCGGGCCGGGCGAGGAAATCCATCGGGGACATGACGACAAGCGCAAATCCGAGATAGAGGCTTGATAGCCAAGCTCCGATGAGTCCCATGTCGTGATACAGCGGCAGCCAGCTGACGAACACGTCAGCCGGGCCTGCCTGGGCAGCACGACCCATCGCCGAGATGTTGGCCAGGAGCTGACGATGCGTGAGCATTACACCTTTTGGATCGCCGGTGCTACCGGAGGTGTATTGCAACAGTGCGATGGTGTCCGGTCGCACTGGCGCTGGCACTGGCAAGGTAGTGGCCTCCGCCGATCGTGACAGCTCATCGGCGGTCGTGAGCGTGCGCATCGAATCGACGTGGGACCGCAGCAGCCTGGCCAGCGGCCGCGCTTCCGGCACGGTCACCAGTGCAACTGCGCCGGCGTTGGCGAGAATGCCGCACTGGCGCCTCAAATGCTCAGCAATCTGAGAGCGGCGGACCGGCGGGTAGATCGGGACCGGGATGGCTCCGGCGCGGAGCACGCCGAGAAACGTGGAGAAGTACTCGGCGCTGGTCGGCAGCATGAGGGCGACCGACTGCCCCGGCTCGACTCCACAAGCCACGAGCCCGCCGGCGATCGCC
>DATCGT010000338.1:0-3318 GCA_036508775.1 Tepidiformaceae bacterium
TCGTCGCACGGGCGCGAGCGATTGGCATCGAGACAGTGCTCAGCCCGTTCCGCTGTCCTCAGGCGAACGGCTTGCCGAACGGATGGTGGGGACGTTTCGCCGCCAGTGCCTGGACCACGTCATCGTGCTGAACGAGCGTCACCTGCTGCGCGTGCTGACGGAGTACATCGAGCACTACAACGGTTGGAGGCCGCACCGGTCGCTGGAGCTGGAAGCACCTGAACCACGACCGCGGATGCTCACGCCGCCAGATGGCGGGAGGGTGGTCGCTCGCCCTGTGCTCGGCGGGTTACACCATGAATACTCGTGGGAGGCAGCCTGATCGACTATTGGGGCCCCACAGGCGGGATCGGCGCCCTCGCTCTGCTAGGCAAAGGATTCCCCGTCTACATCGACAGTCGCGCGATCGGCGAAAAGGAGATACTCGTGAGTGCGGGCCAGCGAGGCTTTGACGTGCGAATCGGCGTTGAAGACCTTGTGGCGCTCACGGGCGCTCATCCTGTGGTCAGCGGCGGCAGCTAGACGGCGCTCCGGTGGCCGTTTTCCCGCTTGATTCGCGAAATGTCGGCTTCTTCCGCGAGGACAATTACGATGTCGCCCTCGTGAAGCGGTGTCTCGGGCTTTGGCCCCACCGCCAGTACGCCAGCTGCATTCCGAATGCCGAGAACAGTCGCGTTATGCGCCCCCTCGATGAGAGTGCCGCACTTTGAGCCGGCCAGCCCCGTCGAAGAATCCACCTGGAACTCGGTCAGGAGCAGGTCGCCGTGGCGCCCGCTGGCGATCGTGTCCATGAAGTCGGCCGCGAGGGGTTGCAGCGCTGAAAGCACCATGCGCCGCCCGCCCATGCTATAGAGAGAAAGGATGCGGTCCGCGCCGGCCAGGCGGAGCTTTTCCTCATTGTTGGGATCGGAGACGCGGCCCACGATGAAGCACGTCGAATTGATCGCTCTCGCCGTGAGGGTGATGTAGGTGTTGATGGCGTCGGAGTCGCTCGCTGCGAGAAGGCTGTGGGCGTTTCGAAGGCCGGCTGTGACCAGTACTTCTTCCTGTGTTGCGTCGCCGTCAACAACGAGGTAGCCGGCCGCGCGAGCGTATTCCGAGACTTCTGGTGTGCGCTCGATGATCACAAAGGGCACCTCTCGCTCCTTCAGTTCCCGTGCGATTTCGCGCCCGACACGCCCAAAGCCGCAGAGGATGTAGTGCCCGCGTAGCTTCTCGATTTCCAACTCCATCCTCCTGATGTAGAACCTGCCGCGAAGATCGCCTTCGAGGGCTTCTTCGACGATGAGTGTCAGTGTGTAAAGGACCGTCCCGACGCCGACCAGGATGAGACAGATGGTGAAGAGCTTTTCGACCGTGCCGAAGGGCTTGAGTTCGCGGAATCCCACCGTGCTTAGCGTGGTGACGGTCTGGTACAACGCGTCGACGAGTGTCATTCCGGAGAGAACGACGTAGCCGCCGGTGCCAACAGCGATCGCGAGAACGAAGAGGCTGAGCGCTGTTCCCAGGCGTCGACTCAGCGGCAGCGAACGAAACAGGTCGCGAGGCATGCATCCCCGATTATAGGCAGGATGTCGCTGGGGTCTCGGCAACGGGCCGGAGACGAAGGAGCCGACGCCGAACACCGCCTCCCGCTCCGTGATTGTCGGCTTGTCGCCGCGGTCGGCTCATGGGCACCTTCAGTGCGCCTTCATGGACGGCCGGGATGCCGGGGGGAGCGGGTTAGGCGCCCTCGGCCTGGATCGCCGGTTCGTCGGCGCTCGCTGGAGTGGTTACTGAGACATATTCCAGGGCGACCCACCCGGTTCCGTATGGCGTGACGACGCTCGCCCAGGTGCGCCCACCGCTTTCGGTCTGTCCGCCGGTCAATGCGACCTGGGTACCATCGGGGAGGCAGGCGAGGACGGTAGCGGACGGGTCTCCCGTCTCGCGGAGGTTCAGGCAGTCACTCGGGGTCGCGATTGTGGCTGGGACCTGCTGGCTGAAGGCGGGGGTACTTACGGTCTGTCCGATGGTCGTCGTCGCGGTCGAAGTCCCGCCCCCGGGGAAGCGATAGATGTGGAACGAAAGCCCTTTGAGCGTTGCCTCACTGATCGGGTCGTAGCCCGGCCGGACGCGGACAATGCCGTCCCACTGTGAGTTGGAGTCGATCACATCAAATACGCCAGCGGAGGTGCGCTGGAGGACGATCGCCGTGTGGAGCCCGGCGTAGTCGGCCCACGGCCCGGTGTCGCTGGCATCGGCGAACTGGATGACATCGCCAGCCTGGGCGTCGGCCAAAGAAACTTCAATCGCACCGCCATCGAAAAACCCCTGGCGATAGTCGAAGCCCATTTGCCGGCCGGTGGCCTCGCGAACCACTCGCTTCACGAAACCCCAGCAATCGCCCTGGTAGGTGCCATCGTACTTGAGGGCCGTAGTGGCCACGCCGGCATTGGGGTTGAGGGACGGCACTTCGGCCGCCGCATGACCGGCGGGCCGCGCCAGGATGATCAATGTCATTACGAGCGCGGCAACCGTTGCGGGCCATCGTCGGCGAATCGGCATAGGGCTCCCTGAGGCGGTCTGAGGACCGGCAGCTTCGGCACCGTAACCCGGGAAATCCGTATGGCAAACCGCCGAAGGGAAAGATTGGGAGCTTTGCAGCCAGTTTCCCATGACGATCCGTGGCATCGCGACAGGGGACGTGACTTCCGTGTAGGGCACCAGCGTCGTGGAATTCGACGGTGTTAGGGCACTCGGAAAGCGTGGATCGACAGCCATGGCATCTGCTTGACGACCTTGTCCGGGTGGTAATCCTTGTTCAGCGTGACGATGCCATTCCACTCGGCGTTCGCTTCAACGACGGTGAACGCGCCATCCTGGTAGTTCTGGATCACGATTGAGGTGTGCATCCCCGCGTAGTCCGCGTCAGGCCCCGTGTAGCGGTTGTCGAGGATCTGGATGATGTCATAAGAGAGGCCCGCCCCTGGCGACATTCGATGTCGCGCTCGACGCGAATTATGGGGGCGTAAACGGCAATCGAACAGATCTTTGGTGAGGCCGTCACCGTCCCGCTGATTCCGGAGGGGTCACCTACGGTAGACTCTTAGCGGGTGACGACGCTCTCAAGGCGATTGTTCTTGCGCTGGCTCGCGGGCGTCGGCACCGCCTTCGTCGCCCTGCGCGCTGGGGTTCGGGTAGTCCGCGCGGAAGGTCGGTCCCACGAGGACCTGGTTGATGACGCGGACGGATTCGCCCTCGGCGTATTGCAGGGATGCCAGCTAGAGCAGGGTCGCATCGTTGCTCATGGCCTCGCTTCTTTCACCTCGCGCGAAT
>DATCGT010000339.1:0-3296 GCA_036508775.1 Tepidiformaceae bacterium
CGCCGGACTTCGTGATGGTGAAGGCGTTGCGTAGCTCGGTGAAGCTGGCGATCACGTCATCGAGCGCCTCGTTCTCCAGAAAGACATTCTTAAGGTCTTCGAAGATTGCCTCGAGCTCCTCAATGCCCGCTTGGTACTCCGGCGTCTTGATGAAGATCTCAAAGCTGTTCTTGACCACCTCGTCGGGCTGGAAGACGAACTGGGATACGTAGTGCTCGTCGAAGACGAGGACGTTCTTGATCTCGTCGGCACCCACCACCGCCGGCGCCTTGCCGCTGCCACTCTGGCGGTACTTGAAGGGAAGTAGGTCTTCGAGGGCATCCTCGCCCTGGGCGTTGAGAGCGAGCGCATGGGCGATGGTGCTCTTCCCGATGCCGTTGGGTCCGTACTTGATGTTGAGCGCCCCGCGTCGGAGAGTGATCTGCGCTTCGGTGATGCTGTTGCAATCCTTGATAGTGATGGCGTAGTCGCTGGACTGCGTGGGTAGCTGCTGCGGAGGGGTGTCGGCTGCCTTGGCCATGGTGTTGCCACTATCTCACAACTCGCGCACCGCGACAGAGATTTGCATCCGTGGCCCTGACTACGCCGTTTGCTCTCTAGCGGGGACATCAACTTCTAGACGTGTCCGCGCCAGTCCGAGCCGCACCACGTCGTGATCTACCTCGGCGGGGACCGCATCCTGAGAGGTCCTCCAGACCGGTGAGAACGTCCGCTGCGGAACGCTCTCGGGGCTCTTCGAGACCGTCAACGATCCGCAGTTCGTTGCGACGGGGAAAGTTCAGCGACGGTTCAAAAGGCCAGCCTCGTCGTAGACTGAGGCACCGCGAGTCGAACGCGCGGCGGCCACCTATCTGAGTAGATCGAAACGACCGCTTCTAGCCGCAACTCGCGTGGGTGATCCGCCGATCCTGGGGCGATGTCCTGAGCACGCTTCTGGAGTGTGTGTCGCTAACGGAAGCAGTCCCTGCAGTCGGTTCCCACGTCTGGCGCCAAGAGGCCCGGGGCCCGATCGAACGGCATGACCCGGGCTTGCACCTCGGGACGGACTTCGGCCGCCTGGCGCCCCCCAACTCGTGTCCGGGACGTCGTCAGTCGCTCAGGACGATCCGCGGGCCCTGGTCTATCTCGCCCGCGTACAGCAGGCGCTCGAGGTTGGCTGGCATGTCTGGTCCGATGTTCTGAGGCACGGCCCGAAACGATAGGCACATCAGCCGAAGCTCGTGCTCTTCAGCTCCGAGGTCCGAAGTCGGCCGGAATCGCGCTCCCTGACGCTCACCTGCTGCGAGAGAGGGCTGTGAACGTTCAGCTCTCCCGATCCGCGGTATGGGCGCCGCGGTCGCCACGGAACTGGCAGAAGCAGCCCGCGGGGCGCCTACGTGGTGGGAGGATCGGCTCATGATCACCATTCGCGCTGTCGTCGTTCTGGCCAGTCTCGCGTTGGCGGGTTGCGCCTCATGGTCCGGACCGGGGGCAGCTCCAACATCGCCATTTGAATCGTCGGCCATCGCCGCATGTGCGACGGCATTTGGCGCTGCCAGGGCAACGACTAAGCCAGCAGTAATCGCGCATACGACCCTGGTTGCGGACGCGTCGCTCGGGGCGGCATCGAAGGCCGGAACGATGTCGAAGGAGCAGACCGCCGCCATGCACCACCTGGACCGTATGCTTGCCGCGACCGCCAAGGCTTCGTCTGGAGATACGACCGCAACTGGTCGTATTTTAAGCCGGCTTCTGGAAGCGCTTAGCGGAAAGGGCAGCATCACGATCGAGCAATACACGCTCACCACCTCCGGAATGCCTGGGGAGTGCCTTGTCGGGTTTGAACCGGGTGCATCTGGTCCGATCCTTCCTGCGGTAATCGCGGCCAGCAGCTAGTGGTCTGTGTTTGAAGTCGTCTGACGGTTGCCTTTCTTGAGGATGTCGTCGGCTGTCTTTGTCCAGACGAGGGGGTGGCATCGGTCGGTCCAGCCGTTGACGGAGCCTCGGATCTTGGCGTTTAGGTCGCGGACCGAGGTGAAGGTGCCGCAACGGATGGCTTGGCGTTCGGTGGTGCCGAACCAGACCTCGACCAGGTTCGTACGCGTCGGGCCCGCTGGCGCCCATCACGTACCGGTCACCGAGCTTGCTGTACATCGAGCCAAGACGACGCCGATCGTCAACAAGAGGATGGCCCAGAAGATGAAGATCAGGGCTTTCTGCCAGGTGGGCCGGTTCACTTCCTTCATCTCCGAAGTGAGACGTGCCCGTGCGACGACCGCCTGACCCTCGGTGATCTCGCCCGCAGCGAGCCTGCGATCGATCGTGTCGAAGTCCTCCGCGAAGGTCTTGGCGTCGATGCGCTTCATGGCTGTCCTCTCGTTGGTTCGTTCACCCTTTCAGATGCGAAGGACGCCAGCGGAGTTTTGAGCGCTCCGTTCGGCGTCCTTCTGGGGGAGGAATCAGGCAGCAGCCTGGATCGCGTCGCGGGCCTCCTGACATCCGAGGGGCCCGCGTCGCGGACGCCGCCCCCTTGGACGCCTCGTTCTCCTACTCCAACAAGCCTTCTGGCACTGATTCGACGGCGGTGGACTCTCTGGTTCGTCCCATTCGGCATCAGCCATGCGCAGCAACTCGGCACCAGTGAGCCGCTCAAGCCTGCCACTCCCCCACCGGGCACGTCCGACCAGCGGCCCGAACCACCCCAGCCTGCCCGAGGCCCCAGCCTCAGCTAGACGGCGCAGGAAGACCTCGGCCCCTGCCCCGCGACCGACACGCAACCCCCGACTACACCCTCTGTGATGAGCCAGATTCCTGGGTCCTGGCTGCGGGCTCTCAGGCCTCGAGGGAGACGCGAGCCGTGCTCAGCAGCCGGTGACGACCATCCGATGGCGTGACGTCCATGAGAATCAACTCACGGGCAGGGGGTTCTCGCCACGACCGAAATTTGCGCTGCTAACGTAGCCGTACCACGTTCACCCAAATTCGAGGGCTTGCGGGCACACGTTTCATAACGAGGAGCACAGATGTCGCAGCCGCCAGTTCCGCCTGGGAACCCCAACGGTGGGTCATTCCAGCCTGGTAGTCCCAACGGTAGGCCGCTTCCTCCCCAGGGGACTCCTCCGACAGCGGGTCCCTACCCGGGCCCGGGGATGGGCCGGGTTCTGGGTCCCGCCCACCATGATCTGCGCGGCTGTCGTCCCTCGAAGTTCAGGCCCGCCGCATATGAGAGCGCGCCCCTCGATATGCTCACAGGAAGTTAGTTGACAAGGGAGACAACTCATGCGCTTTTCAACCTCATTGATTGCCGCTGCGCTTTT
>DATCGT010000340.1:0-6465 GCA_036508775.1 Tepidiformaceae bacterium
CGCGATGATCGCGGCGGCAAGGCAGGTCAATCCCAGCTCGACCGGGAACCGTCGCCCCGCAATCCACTGCCACAGGCCGTAAACACCGAGGGCCGCGAGCGACATGAGTGGGTGGGCGGAAATGGCAGCAACCAGTGCGGCGGCAGCAAGTCCCCTGTGATGCCGTTCGAGTAGACCCAGGCCCAGGAACACAAAGGCGAAGGCCCAGAAGGCTGCGAGCTGGAACTGGGTGATGCCGTTCCAAAGAAGCGGGTTCAGTAAGAAAAGACCCATCAGCACCGGGCTCCGCATCGCGGGCCGCAGGTAGACCGCCGTCACTGCCATGAACACGACGCCCACGACCATCGAAGCCGTGACGATCCAATTCCCGAAGATGGGGTAGAGAAGCGCATCGGGGAGCCACGGGAGCAGTCCGTAGGGGAACATGACGGCCTGCCCGTTCTCCAACTGTGCGACATGCCACGGGAATTCATGCCGCGTGAACAGCGATTGGGAGAGGTACCAGACATGCGCGTAGGAATGGGCGCTATCGTCACCCAGGTAGAACGGCTTCAGGAGCATCAGGAACAGCGCCACGGCTGTCAGCAGGAAAACAGCGGCAGGGAACCATGTGAGGAGCCTCGCCCGCTCTGAAGGCGCTGCATCGCGGTTGCAGGCCAGCCGGTACCAGGAGAGCGGCATGCAGACAGCGTCGACCGCCGCATCGAAGAGCCGCGTCCGTGTTCGCGCGACCGGGATGTTGATGGGGAACGTGTTGTCGACCCGGTAGCCGAGCCGGGCCAAGATGACCGCGACCTCGACGGTCTCGCTGTACTTGAAGCCGCGATAGTACTGCTGCGCATCGAGGAGCGGGCCGACCCGGAAGACCCGGTAGCCGCACTCGATGTCCTCGAAGTACTGCCCCCCGGCGAGGCGCCCAATCAGGGTCATCGCCGAGTTACCGAGCTTCTTGTAACCGGTGTGATACGACATGTCGCGACTGCCGATCACGCAGTCGAAGTCATTCTTTACCAGGTGCTCGATCATCCCGTCGAGGGCCGCCGGCTCGTGTTGCCCGTCCGCATCGATGGAGAACGCTACGTCACGTGGACTCACCTCACCGCGGGCGAGCATCTCCCGGACCTCATCCCACCCGGCCCGGAGCGCGGCCGAAAGGCCGCGATTCTCCGGGAAGTGGATCACCGTCACACGATCACGACCTGCGGCCCAGCCGTCGACCATCTCGCGCGTCGCGTCCACGGAGCCGTCGTCGACGATGATCAGCCGGTCGATGCGGGGGTACAGATCATCGAGAACGCCCACAATTGTGGGCGCCTCGTTGTATGCCGGCATGACCGCGATCCGCGCGGGCCGATCGGTGTTCGTGGGCAAACGGCCTCCCGGCTAGACTGCCGCGGGGGTCTTCGCCCACTTGGCGAGGAACCAGGCCAGCGTCTTGTCGAAGCCCTCTTCGAAGGCCGTTACCGGCTCCCAGTCGAGCATGTCCTTCGCACGCTGGCGAGAGACGACGCGACCCTGGTAGTCACCGCCGCGGGCCTCCGTCCGCACGATCCCGCCGTTGCCGGGAATCGAGGCGTTGACCTTCTCAGCGAGTTCGATGATGGCAACTTCGCGCGGCCCTTCCAGGTTGAACGTGCCGGTCGCCTTGCGGGCGAGGACGCGGACGTGGGCGTCGGCGATGTCCTCGACGTAGATGAAGTTCCGGTACTGGAGGCCATCGCCGGCGATGGTGAGAGGCTCACCGGCCAGCGCCTTCTTGATGAAGATCGGCATCACGAGCTCCTCGCGCATGCGGGGACCGTAGGGGATGCCGTAGCGGAGCACCGTGACCGGGAAGTTGTAGAGGTTGCCGTAGGAGTGCGCGAGCATCTCGCTGCCAATCTTCTCGGCCATGTAGAGGTGGCTCACGTTCTGGGGGTTCAGCGGGGTCGACTCGTCGACTTCCTTGTCAGGAGTGGCCTCGTAGACCCAAACCGTCGAGGCGAATATGAAGTGCATGCCACCGGCGAGGCGCGCGGCCTCGAGCATGGTCGCGGTGCCCATGATGTTGATGTCCACCGACTCGGCAGGCGCCTTGGCGACATCGTTGACGTTCGCCATCGCGGCCAGATGGTAGATCGCATCGCAGCCAGCGACGGCCGCTTCGACCTGGGTCAGCCGGGTGATATCACACGGGCGCCAGTCGACGTCGGTGCGGTGGGGCTTCGTGCCATCGAGAACGCGGACGTTGTGCCCGGCGTCCATGAGCTTGTCGACTACGTGGCTGCCAATGAATCCGGAACCACCGGTAACTGCGATGTTCATGCCTTCACTCCTGCGGGGATGACTTTTGCGATGCTTTCGATGACGTATCGAGCGTCATCTGTGGTCATGCGAGCGCTCTCGGGCGGGCAAATTTGCCGCGCGCAGACCCAGTCCGCACCCGGATATTCGCCGCGCTTGAACGGCTCGAAGATCGGCTGTGCGTGGAGCGGGAACTCATAGACCTCGCCGCTCAGGCCAACTTCGTACTTGTCGCGCATCACCTGCTTGAGTTCCTTCCGGTCTACTCCGTCCGGGAGGTAGGCGATGAACTTGTAGAAGTTGCTCTGGTCGAGCTTCTGGGCCTTCGGCAACGTGAGAACGCCCAGCTTCTTGATGGTCTCTTCGTAGGCAGCGGCCACCTCGCGCCGGTGCGCGATGAACTCATCGAGCCGCTTGAGCTGGACCAGTCCGATGGCCGCATGGACTTCACTCAGCCGCCAGTTGTGGCCAAGGCGAGTGTGGAAGTTGCTGGTGAAACCGGCCTTGCCCTGGTCGCGGTAGACCTTCGCTTCTTCGGCGATGCGCTCGTCGTCCGTGACGATCATTCCGCCCTCGCCCGAGGTCATGACCTTGGTGGGGTAGAAGGAGTAAGTCGAAGCCGTGCCCCAGTCCGAAGCATCGCGTCCGTCGAGGGTCGCGCCGTGGGCGTGGGCGGCATCACACATCAGAAAGAGTCCGCGCTTCTTGAGTTCCGCTTCGAGGCGCGGCAGCTCTGGCGAAACGATGCCGCCGATGTGAACGACCACAACGCCAGCCGTCTTGGGCGTGATCCGCGCGAGGACGTCGTCCACAGAGAGGCCGAGGCTTTCGCGATCGGTATCAGCGAGGACGGGGATGCCGCCCGCGTGCGCGACGGCGGCGGCGGTGGCGAAGAACGTGTTGTCCGGGACGATGACTTCACGCCCAACGATGTCGAACGAGCGGAGCACGATCTCGATGGCGCTGGTGCCGCTGCTCACAGCCACCGCGTACTTGCGGCCACAACGAGCGGCGAAAGCTTCTTCAAAAGCCTGTCCGTGTTTACCTAGCGTTAGCTGCCCGCTGCGCAGGCTGGATTCGATCAGTGAAAGCGCTTCTTTGATGTCCTCATCTGAGAAAACGATCGAAGCTGCAGGGACTCGCATGGTCACCTCGAAGTGGGAATTATGGAGCGCGCAGAGTGGCACGGCTCCAATACCGCACACTGGCAGTCGGTCCAGAATCGCAGCACAAGCGACCCTGAACGTTTGCTGAATTTCGCTAATTCAGAAGTGGCAGAACGACCCGGACGGTAGTCCCGGGGCCGTCATTTCCGGCGATCGTCAACTGCCCCCGGTGGATACCCGCAACACGAGCTGCGATTGCCAATCCGAGTCCAGAACCGGCGGGGAAACGGCGCCTTGCCTGGGCTCCCCGGTAGAAGCGTTCGAGGGCGTGCGCAGCATCTTCCTCTGCAAGTCCTATGCCTGTATCGCAAACGCTCACAGTTACGTTGCCCTCCCCGTCGGGCTCCGCGGTCACGGTGATCGTCCCGCCTGCGGGCGTGTAGTGGCGCGCGTTTTCCAGGAGGCTCGCGAAGAGATCGTGAAGCTGCTGCGGGTCGCCCGCCATCTCGAGATCAGGGGGGATGTCGGCCGTCACCTTAAGCTGCGGCGCAGCGACCCGGCATTCGTCCACGAGCCGCGCAAGTAGCACCGTCAACGAAAGGACCTCCCAACCTGAGCCCGCCTCCTCAGGCTCCCGCGCCAGGAGGAGGAGGCCGTTCACGGCCCGAGACATTGTGTCGATGGAAGCCCGGGCCTGTGCCACGATCTCGAGCCGTTCCTTCCCGTAGGCCCCCTGCTCCAGCAATTCGATATCGCCGCGAAGAACGGCCAGCGGCGTTCGCAAGACGTGCGAGGAATCCGCGAAGAAGGCCCGCTCCCGGGCCAGCACTTCCTGTTGACGTTCGATCAGGTTCGTAATCGCTTCTCGGAGCTCGCGAGTTTCGAGGCTGCCCTCTTCGGAAGCGGGGATCTGTTTCCGAAAACCCGAAGCGGCGGTCTCCTGTACCTGGTCGGCCAGGTCCTGGAGGGGGTGTGATTCGCGTCGTGACAGCCACACGGTACCGGCAGCGGCGATCAGCAGGCCGAACGCCCCGGCGATCGACACCACGATCACCAGGCGGGAAAGAGCGTCGCCGACCGTATCGATCGGGCTGGCCGCGACTACGTAGCCGTGGTTGCTCGCCGGGTTGGTGAGGCGGTAGTAGATGACCCGCACGTCGCTGTTCAGGAACTTCGAGGTTCGGAAGTGAGTGTTGTTCGGCGAGAGGGCCCTTGTCGACACCGGGAGCGGACGCTGCGCCAGGTTGGACGAGAGCGTCGTGATCTTGCCCGTCGAGTCCGTGAGTTCGATGAACTGGGCGGCGGACGACAGGTCTTCGACCACCTGATCGGGCTGCGCCCCAGGCTGTCCCAGGCGCTCGTCAACCGTTTGAGCCAAACCCTCCAGGTTGTCGTCAATCGAGGTCTGGAACGTGCGCTGCGCGTAATAGAGCGTCAGGATGGCGACGACCGCGAATGTCACCAGGAAGAGGATCGCGAACGACAGGCTGAGGCGGGTGACCAGCCTCTGGGGACCATGGATGTGAAGCCGTTTCAGAAGCCGTCTCAACGGAGCACGAACCCGATTCCCCGGACGGTCTGGATGAGGCGCCGACCACCGTTCGCCTCCAGTTTCTGGCGGAGATTTGTCGCGTGAGCATCGAGGAGATTGTCATCAACGTGGTCGCTGGCAGGCCAGAGGATAGACATCAACGTTTCGCGCGTGAACACACGGTTGGGCCGTCGCGCCATCAGTTCCAGGAAACTGAACTCCTTGGGAGTGACCGGGATAATCTCCCCGCCGCGCATGACCTGGTGGCCCTCCACGTCGACGACGAGGTCCTCGTAGGTGATGCGGGCCGGCGTCGAAGGGCTCCGGCGGAGCACTGCCTCAATCCGCGCGGCGAGTTCCTCCATCGCGAACGGCTTCACGACGTAGTCGTCAGCCCCCGCGCGAAGGCCTTCCACGCGATCGCTCACCGCGTCGCGTGAGGTGAGCATGATGACCGGCACCTCGGCGAGCTCCTGCATCTGGTAGCAGAGGTCGATCCCGTCCGCGTCGGGGAGGAGAAGGTCGAGGACAACCAGATCGGGGATTTCGCGGGCGAACGCCTTCATCGCTGATTCGCCGTCGCTGCAGGCGACTACTTCGTAGCCGCGCCGCTGCAAACCGCGCTGGACGATCGAGAGGATATCCAGGCTGTCGTCGACGACAAGGATGCGATGTTCACGACGTTCGGTTGGATTCGTCATCGTTCTCCTGCCCGGGCTCATGGTAGATAGCGACCCGGCAGGGCGCGAGTGGCGCCACTTTGTAAACGTCGTATTCCGACGAACGATCGACAACCTCCGCGCAGCCCCCTTCGACCATCTCGTCCAAGAGCAGGTGCTCGTTGGTCTGGTACTGAGTGTCATACGCGAAGTAGATCATGACGAAATCAACGTGTCGTTCGTCCAGGAACTGGCTATAGGCGATAATCCCGGGCCAGCTCGTCCGATGGATGCTTTCGGGGAAGAACTCGGAGTCGAGCCGGCCACCATGCTGCAGCACCTGGTACATCCCCACTTTGCCATCGCCAACCCGAAGGAGGCGATAGGTTGCACCGGGCGCAAAGCGGGGTGACTCGAGGAAGGAGACGAGTCCCTCATCGGCGGTCCGGCCGAGCGCGAACCACGCGTAGCTCGAGTTCCTCAGCGGCACCAGGCCGACATTCAGCGCGAACAGGACGGCAACCACGCTCAGAGCCAGCCACCGATCCTCGAGCCACGGACGCGCGCGGACCAACGCGAACGGGAAGAGGACCACGAAGGCCCGAAGGCTGACTGTGCCGAAGAATGTCCCGATGAGGCTTGCCCTCGTGCTGTCTTCAACCACCGGCGAGAGGAAGACCATCGCCACACCGGGGACAGCAATCAACAACGAAATTGCATAGGCGACGCCAATCCTGCGACGGTTCGGTCCCAGGACGAATGCTGCGCCCGCAATGACACCGGCCAGTGGCAGTACAACGGCGGCATGATTCGCCTGCGCCAGTCCAACCAGGAGGACCGACCAGGCAAGCCTCTCGCGACGCCAGCACCCAATCCCCGCGAACAG
>DATCGT010000341.1:0-7172 GCA_036508775.1 Tepidiformaceae bacterium
CGAGCGGGACTGGCCGGAAGATCTCGATCCCCTCGTCCTTGAACCGCTCCAGTACCCGCCGTCTCAGCTCGCCTGTGAGTTCCCACTGCTTGCCCGGCCGGGTGTCGGCCACAACCTTCAGCTGGACGCTCGCCCCACGGATCGCCTCGATCCGCAACACGTGCGGCACCGTCAGGAGGTCGGCCGTCCTCTCCTTCGCCAACTCCTCTCCCACCTCGTCGATCAGCTTTGATGCTTTCGTTATGTCAGTCGTTCCTGGCAGGCTCAGGTCGAGATTGATCCGGCTGAAGCCCTGGGTCATGTTCGTCGCCACGGTGATCGCGCCGTTGGGAATGCTGTGCAGGCTCCCGTTCATGTCCCGCACGACGGTGCGCCGCGGATTGATCGCGACAACCTCCCCCGAAACGCCCGCCACCGCAACAACGTCGCCAACTGAATACTGGTCTTCGATCAGGATGAACGTCCCGTTGATGACGTCCTTGATGAGCGTCTGAGCGCCCAGCCCGACCGCGATCCCCACCACCCCGATCCCCGCCACCAGCGCCGACACGTTGAGCCCGATGTTGTCGAGGATTAGCGCGCTGCCAAGGATCACCAGGAAGATGGTGAACGACCAGTCCAACGTCGAGACGAGCGTCCGCGACCTCCGCTCCAGCGCGACCGTGTCTTCGAGGCGCGCCCGCGCCGCGTGGGTGATTGCCCGGTGAAGGGCCCGGCTCACCACGACGCGAAACACGAAGTGGGCCGCCAGCATCAGGACGACGATCCCCGCGAGGTCCGGCGCGTCGTGCTCCAACCAGCTCCGCCACTGCGCCCATGTCGACGGCACAAGGAACGTCACGAAGTTCATGTCGCTGGGCTGAGCGGGGCGAAGCTCTGCAGCAGCCTCTTCACCCCGGTCCCTTCGAACGCCACGACAATCTCTACGTCGGCTCCCTTCGCAAGCGTGCTCACCACCATCCCCGTCCCAAACTTTGGGTGCGAAACTCGATCGCCTGCATTCCACTTCGCCGCCGCCGGCCGGATCTCCTCTCGTGCGGGCGCCGAAGCCGCCTGCACATACGTGCGAGACGCCGCTCCGAACGGGCGCTGGGCGTTCTTCGGGATGTCCGAGAGGAACCGCGATGCCGGGTTCGATGTCGACGCGCCGTAGCTGAACCGCCGGTAAGCGCGCGAAAGGTAGAGCGCGTCCTTCGCCCGCGTGAACCCGACATACGCGAGCCGCCGCTCCTCCTCCATCTGCTTGGGGTCGTCGAACGAACGGATGTGGGGCAACACCCCTTCCTCCATGCCGACGAGGAAGACCACCGGGAACTCGAGTCCCTTGGCCGCGTGCAGGGTGATCAGCGTCACCGCGTCCACGCCGTCCGTCATCTCGTCGACATCACTGATGAGCGCCACATCCTGCAGGAACTGCCCGAGGTCGCTGCCCTCTCCCCCGACTTCCTCATACTGGCTCACCACCGACCGCAGCTGAAGCAGGTTCTCGATGCGGTCATCCCCGTCCTCGTCGACATCCCGCAGGTAGGCCGCGTATCCCGTCGCCGTGACGACCGCATCGAGCAGATCCGGCAGTGAGTCCGTGAGGTGCTCGCGCAGGCCGTCGATCATCCGGACGAAGTCCCTCACCGCCGTCGCCGAGCGACCCGAGATCCCGTCGACGGCTTCGCCCCGCGCGACCGAGTCGAGCGCATCCCAGATCTGTTGGCCCTCGCGATTCGCGTAGGCCCGGGCGCGTTCAATCGTCCGGTCGCCGATGCCCCGGGCCGGCGTATTGATCACTCTTAGCAGCGCAGCCTCGTCCAGCCGGTTGTACACCAGCCGGAGGTAGGCGATCAGGTCTTTCACCTCGCGCCGCTGGTAGAACCGGACCCCGCCGATCAGCCGGTACGGGAGCCGATGCCTGACCAGCGCTTCTTCGATTGGCCGTGATTGCCCGTTCGTCCGGTACATGACCGCGATATCACTGTGCTTCCGCCCGGCCCGAACAAGTCGCGCGATCTCGCTCGAGACGTACTCGCTCTCTTCCTCGTCGTTGTACGCCTCGTAGATGCTGACCAGTTCGCCCCCATCCCGTTCCGTGTGAAGCGTTCGCTCATGCCGGTCGGGGTTCTTCTTAATCACGGCCTGCGCGGCGCTGAGGATTGGCTTCGTCGACCGGTAGTTCTGCTCCAGGAGAAACGTCTTCGCATCCGGGAAGTCACGCTCGAAGTAGCGAACGTTGCGGATGTCGGCCGCACGCCACGAGTAGATGCTCTGGTCCGGGTCTCCCACAACCGCGATGTTCCGGTGCTCCGACGACAGCTGGCGCGCGAGCACGTACTGCGCCGGGTTCGTGTCCTGGAACTCGTCGACCAGCACGTAGAGATAGCGTCCGGCGTACTTCTGAAGCGTCTCGCTCGACTCCCTGAACAACCGCACCGACTGCGTCAGCAGGTCATCGAAGTCGAGTGCCGAGGCGGCGACGAGCGCCCGTTCGTACCGTTCGAACGCCCGCTCGACCACCTCCTCGAAGTAGCTCTTCACCTTCGTGCTGTAGCCCTTCGCGTCGAGCATCTCGCTCTTCGCGTTCGAAATGGCCGAAAGCACTGCGCGCGGCTGGAATCGCTTCGGATCGACGTGCAGTTCCTCGATGATTCGCTTCATCAACGCGAGCTGATCGGCATCATCGTAGACCGTGAAGTCGGGGCTGATCCCGATCGCTTTCCCATCGATGCGCAACCAGCGCGCACACATCGAATGGAACGTGCCCATCGCGAGCTCTTTGGCGTCCTCGCCAAGCAGATTGCGCGCGCGCTCTCGCATCTCGCGCGCGGCTTTGTTGGTAAAGGTCACCGCCAGGATGCGCCACGGCGCTATCCGGCGTTCGCGGACGAGGTAGGCGATCCGGTGCGTAATCACCCGGGTCTTGCCGCTTCCCGGCCCGGCGAGAATCAGCATCGGTCCATCGCCGTAGGTGACTGCCGCAAGCTGGGCAGGGTTCAATCCGTCGAGAATTGCAGGTAATGGTTCGGTAGAAGTCACCACCGGAGTTTAACATTTGCTAAGTCTTGTGAGTGGTTTCGCAGCAGACCGAGACTCCCGCCTATACTCATCGGGGTGGTGGGCCCTGCGGGGCATCAGGAGTTCAGGGTGCTGTTTCTTGTTTCCTGGCCAGGAGGGTCATGGCAGGCGACGGCCAAAGACGTCGTTTCCGTACTCGCAGCCTATGTTGCGGTGCTATGGCTCGCGATGATCTTTTGGACGTATCGCGACATCCGTAATCGCAGCCGAGACCCCATCGTGCAGGCCTCCGCCCTTCTCGTCGTCCTGCTGTTCTTCGTGCCCGGATACTGGGTCTACCTCATCCTCAGGCCTCGCTACACGCTGAACGACCTCTACGAGCGTTCCCTCGAGGAAGAAGCGCTTCTCCAGGACCTCGAAGACCAGAAGGTCTGCCCCGGCTGCAAGCGTCGCGTGCGTGACGACTATCTCGTCTGCCCGTCCTGCCGGGTTCACCTCAAGGAAGCCTGCGCAAAGTGCGAGCGCCCGCTCAACTACAACTGGAGCGCCTGCCCTTATTGCGGCACATCCAAGGCGCCCCGTGAGGGTGTCGGCGCACGTCCTTTGCACCTCGCCCAGTCGCCAGCACGGCCACAGGCCCGGCGAGCGGCTCCCGAATCGCGGGCCACGGCCCGGCCGCGCCTCGGACGGAACCTGCTCGGCCCTTCGACACCGGCCAACCCGGTGAGCGACGAGCCCATAGGCGAATCGGTCATCGATTCAACGGTCGACTGAACCAGCGCCCGGGCACGAACTAGATCCCGAGAGCACCAAAGAGCGGCGAAGCCTCGACCAGCAATGCCATCCGGTCGAGCTTCCGCTCTCCCTGGAAACGCGTGTGATCGAAGATGCCCTCCAGGGCGGCCACGGTGTTCTCCGTGTCGGTCCGCGATAGCAGCACCGGTATTCCGTTGGCGGCTGCAGCGTCGAAGACGTACCCCGACGGCCGCTTCCCACCGGTAAGGATGAGGCACTCTGGTGCCGCCCTCACCGCCGCGAGATGCTGGTCCGTCTTGTCGAAGCGCACGACCACGGCCTTCGTCTGGAAACGCTTGAAGTAGGGCTGGCCCGCGTCGGCGCCGATTGGCGCGACCACCAGGTAATCGCACGTCGCCCGGTTCCCGTCGCCCTGGACCAGTACCTCGGCGTCGATCGCCTTGCACGCCTCATCCACGCTGAAACCCGCGAGGCTGCGGTCCTCGGCCAGGATGATGACTGGGACACCATTCATGGAGGTCGCCGCCCCGGCTTCTGAAGCAGGCACGCCGGTCACCACGACCACCTTCGCAGCGATGCCGGCCGGGATCGCTGAAGGTACCGCCCCACGCGCGACCAGCACGACGGCACCGCTCAACGCCGCTGCTGTCTGGAGGTTCGCTTCCACCACGGTGACAGCGTCGCCACCCGGGTCACGAACGTCACTCGCGCCACTCACGGCGGACGGACTGCCGGGCACGAACGCCAGCGAACCGAAAAACGCGGCGTCTTCCGCGGCGCTTTCGTCGTCGCTCCCGGAAAGCCGCACGAGCTGCGTGGCCTTACCTTGATAGGCGTAGTGCCGGGCGATAGCGGCGGCAACTCCGGTCTTCCCCTCGCCAGGGGCACTGGAGGTCACGATCACAAGCGCCACGTGCAACATCCTTCGGCGCCAGCCGCGCCACGCCCGATTGTGGCGAACGTCACGAATTGCGGCAAGGCGAAACCGCTCCTTCCGTTAGGATTATTCTCATGAACGTCTCCCGCCGGGTCTCGGTCGAACGAAATCGCCTCCGCTTTGCCGCCGCCCACATGGCCACATTCCTGGGCGACTGCGAACCCCTCCACGGCCACAACTACGACCTCATCGTCGAAATTGAAGGCGATCTGACCGACGATTCCTGGGTCTGGGACTTCGGCGACCTCAAAGGCGCCACCAAAGCCATCGCGGACCAACTCGACCATCGCTTCCTTCTCCAGCTCCAGAGTCGCGTGCTCACCATCACCGAATTGCCCGACGCCTGGGAGATTTCGTACGCCGATCGCCGTTATGTCTTCCCCAGAACGGACGTCGCAGCTCTCCCTATCGACAACTCAACCGCCGAACGCCTCGCCGAATGGGTCGCCGGCCGTCTCCTGCCCCATTTGCAGGCAGGCCCGGCAGCCCATCTCCGCAAACTCACGGTTGGCGTTGAGGAAATGCCCGGACAGGCCGGCTGGTATACTGTTGAGGTGTAGGCGAGGTGCCGGGCGGAGGCTCGCCGCCGGATCGGGGAGGGCACAGTGCAACTGGATTGGGACAAAGCAATCAACGACATCCTCGCCGAAAAAATGGCCTGCCAGGCCTGCGGGGCTCTCGGCGACGAAATGATCGTCGGCTTCACCCGCAGCGTTGAGGCCGCCGAGTTCGCGACCCGCTGTCGCGACTGCACCGACAAGACCGAATGCGACAATCGCAAGCTCGTCGCCGTCTGCGAACCCTGCGCGCGTACCTATCGCGTCAACGGCCAGCGGATGGACGAGACTGGCCTTATGTGCACCCTCATGGAGGAGTGCCGCCACAACCTCGAAGAGTCGGTCGACTACCTGGCCAGCTACTGGAAAGAGGACACCGAGGTCGAGTTCGACGAAATGGATCGCACCCTCGCCGAGGTCGACCCTGAACTCTTCCGCGAAGAAGACAGCTGGCGCATGCGCCTCGAAGAAGAATACCTCCAGCTCCACCGCTGGTTCCGCGAACACGTGAAGCCAATCCTCGATCCCGGCTGGCGGAGCCAGTACGTCGAGGACGTGATCGGCCTCGGCTATACGACCCTCCTCGGCGACTAACCCTGCTTGGCCCGAAGGGGCCCGATGATATACTGACCATCCGGACGCGGAAGTAGCTCAGTGGTAGAGCGCCTCCTTGCCAAGGAGGAGGTCGCGAGTTCGACCCTCGTCTTCCGCTCCAAATTCCGACAACCAGGCCCGCCCTTGTGGCGGGCCTTTGTTTGCGCAGGACACGGACCATCGCCCTCGCGGGCATGCGGCCATATCATGGGACAGACGGGCCGAAGTGGCGGAATGGCAGACGCGACGGTCTCAAAAACCGTTGGGCTCAACACCCGTGTGGGTTCGAATCCCACCTTCGGTACCAGGTAGGCGACAGACCCTGGGCCTCAGGGGCCTTACCCGTGCTCTCGCGCCGACCCCGGCACTGCCCTACCCTAGGGCCCTACGGCCTCACGCCTCAGGCCTACCACTGCCGAGTGGTGTAACGGTAGCACACGGGCCTTTGAAGCCTATAGTCGGGGTTCGAATCCCTGCTCGGCAACCATCCAGATTCAGAAACCTCCCAAACCGCCCGCGAACACCTCTCATGACCGAGCATGAGCCTCCTTCGCAACCATAGGCCTCGTCTGCTCGTGCCCTCGTGACATCGCTGCCCGAGGTTCAGCGAGGCGGGGAAATGGCGCTTCAACGACCATAGGTCTACCGGGCCCATGGTCGGGTTCGCGGCCAGAGCCATTGCCCATGCAGATTCCCGCCAGCAACCTCGTGCGGCAGCACCCACCCCTCGGCATCGTTCCAATGCATTGCGCGTCGCCGCTGTCGCTGTGGCAGCTTTTGCTGTCCTCTGCTAGATTCACGGTCCGCGAGGACTTATGAACAGTGCGCACCCGTCGGTCGAAGCTGTCGCCCACATGCTCGGTTTGCCGTGGATCCCGAACCGTTCGAACTCACGGGGCGCGTTTCGCTTCGAACGTCCAGGTCTTAGAAACGGTGGTTCTGGTCGGGGTCGTTTCCTGCAAACGAATTGTTCCCGTCACCGTGGCACCACCGAACGTGGCGGTCACCGAAATCAGGTTGGTGCAACCCTGCACCTGGTCCCACCACCAACAATAGCTCCCGGTCAGCACGTTTCCGGAGAGGACTAACGAGCGCTCGCGCGCATTCTGTGGGTTGTCGTCGCCCAATTGTAGAACCTCGCGACCCCCAACAAGCATGACGGCTCTATGGGTGTCGCCCGACAGCAACCCGAACGCAAGATTGGAAGTCCAGGTGTCGAGGACGTCACTCGCCGCCATGTAACTGAACGTGTCCACGGGCATGCCGGCATCCTCATGAGTCACTCTTATAGCGGTGACTTGGTACGTCCCCCACACCGTGCCGGT
>DATCGT010000342.1:0-12008 GCA_036508775.1 Tepidiformaceae bacterium
GCATCTGCTGCGTGGATGTCCGCGACTGTCATCGTGCCAGTGCCGCTAGCGGCAGGGGTATTAGGCGCCGCAGTGCTCGCCGCTGGGGTAACCGTGGTTGTCGTAGCCTTTGAGGGGGCCTTCGTGCCACCCGAACAGGCCGCCAGGAGTGACAAAGGGAGTGCGACGCACAGACCAGGACGGGTTTCCGCCAACTCATGTGGCCAACACTACGCCCCTTCGCAAAGGGGGGAACGAATCAGACAGCCGCCGGCGAGGCAGTTCCCGCGCGAGACGGAGTCCGTAAATCGCGAACACTGCCAGCGAGACGATGCCTCCACTGAGGAGTCCGCCCGTCCCGGAGGTGTTGGAAAAGACGATGTTCAACGAGCTCACACCCAGGAGGGCGAGTGCGGCCAGCCCAAAGAGCGCCGTCCCGACGATCGGGCTGAAGCCGTGGGGGAGGCGGGCCTGGCCCGACTTCGAACTCCGCCGGGCAATGGCGTAGCCGCCAAGCACCATCAGCCCCAGCACACCGACGGCGATCCTTTGGCCGACGATCTCCCAGTAGTGGTCGAAGAGCGCGGCCTGTGTGCAGTTGGTCGCGTTCGGGCTGATCTTCAGGTACTCCGCGCAGCGCTGCGCCGTGTAGGTCACTCCGGACTTGTCGCCCGCGACAAACGTCCAGCCGAAGAAGTGTCCGAAGGCCCCCGCCAGCGCCCCGCTGATGCCGATAGCGATGAGCCCGACCGCTGCCATCCCGGCCAGTGCGATGACCAGCTCCCGCCCGACTGCCACGAGTGGCGGCCTGAGCTCGGTCGAAAACCGGCTCGCCACGACCTGCGGAGTACCGAAGCGTTCAATGGCCAGGCGGGCGGCCTCGTCTTCGTCGACCCCGGTCGCGCGGATGTCATGCGTCGCTTCACGGAGGTGGTCATCCGTCTCGGCCAGCACGCGACGCGCTCTTGCGGGGTCGATCTTGAGCGCCCGCGCGAGGTCATCGAGGTAGGAGTCGATGTGATCCTGTTCGCTCATGCCATCTCCCGAAGAATAGCCCCAACGCCGGAGGCGAAGTCAGACCATTCGCGGCGTTTTACCTGGAGAGCTTCGCGCCCCGCCGCCGTCAGCTCGTAGATGCGTCGCTTTCGGCCTGCGGCGGCCGCCCAGTGGCTCTGGATTGAGCCGGCTACCTCCAGCCGGTGGAGCGCCGGGTAGACCGTGCCCTCGGGCAGGTCGAAGGCGCCGTCGCTCCGGTCGCGAAGGGCTTCGATGATCGCGTAGCCGTGCGCCGGCCGCTCCCCGACGATTGCGAGGAGGAGCAGGTCCAGGTGCCCTTTGAGCGTCTCGCCTGACATTACCTAGTGATGCTAGGTAATAGCGAAAGGGGCGTCAAGCCAGTCCGAACAGCTGGTCCAGGCCCGACACGAGATGGTCCAGCTTCATGACCTCGCGCGTCGCCATCATTACGCCCGGCATGAACGATTCCCGCCCCGTCGTGTCGTGGCGGATGGAGAGGGTCTGGCCCAGCCCGCCGAAGAGCACCTCCTGGTGCGCCACGAGCCCCGGCAGGCGCACCGAGTGAATCGCGATGCCGCCATACTCGGCCCCGCGCGCACCGGGGAGGGTCTCCTTCTCGGAAACCGGGTGGGTGAATGCATTCTCACGAGCGGCACGCATCCCCTCGGCCGTGGTCTTCGCCGTGCCGCTGGGTGAATCGACCTTCTGGTCGTGGTGGAGTTCGATGATCTCGGCGTTGTCGAAGAAGCGCGCGGCCTCCTTCGCGAAGTGCATCATCAGGACTGCGCCGATGGCGAAGTTCGCGGCGATAACCCCGCCCAGTGCCCGGGCCTTCATGTCTTTCGAGAGGTTGGCGACGAATTCGTCGCCCAGTCCGGTCGTCCCAATGACCATGCGGACACCGGCAGTGAGGGCGGCTTCGGCCAGTCTGGGCGTCCAGTTCGAGTTCGTGAAGTCGATGACCACATCGCAGGGCGCTTCGCGGAAACAGGCGTTCGCATCGTTGAAGACGGGCAGGCCATCAAGCGTCCCGTCCGCTGCGAGCCCATCGACGAAAGCGACGCCCGTGAGGCCCGGCTCAGCCGCGACTGCAGCGGCCACCTGCCTGCCCATCTTACCGGTGCCTGAGATGACTACCCTGATGTCGGCCATGGTCTTCGATTGTACGAGTCCGCTTCGGCGGGGGCGAAGTGGGCGATCTACTTGGTGATCACCGGGATGACGAAGACGTCGTACACGTATGCCGTAATCACGCCCCAGACGGCAACGCAGACCACGAAGAAGGCGCGGGCGAGTTCGCGCTTTCGCCGCTCCCGGGACATCACGGTGCCCCCCGCCACGGCGAGCGAGGCAGCGGCTCCGACCAGTGCCAGCATGGGTACAAGGACAAACGAAGCGAAGGTAATCGCGACGAGTGGCCCCGGGAGCGTCGTGGAACTGGGCGCGGAGTCCAGCGGGTGTCCGGTCACGAGGTGAACGACCAGTACCAGGACAGGCATGCACACCGCCAGCAACGATGAAGCCATCGATAGCTCAACGAGGCTGCCCATCAGCCCCTGCGGGTGACGGCTCTGGGATGAAGACAGGAACGGCACTGGCACCCCGGTAGCTGATATCCGTTTGGTGGGGGCCGAACCTCGTTCAGATCCCGATCATCAGTGTCACTCCCCCGGAGTACGTCGACAACAAGGCGAGGTCCGTCGGCCCTCGGGCTGGCGGATGATGGTGATTCGTGTAGATGCGGTGAGCTTCGCGTTACGACGCGACATTGAGAGGAGTCCTCCTGCTGGTCTTTGGTCTCGCAACCGCAAACCAACGGGATCACCCTCTCACCTGTCAATAACCCTGGTGGGAACTACGGCTAGTCGAAGGACTCTTCGTCGTTATCGATCGTCACCGCGACGGGACTGTCGATCTCGTCGCTGGTCTCCGACCATCCGTCTTCGGACTCTTCCTCTTCGACCTCGTCATCTTCGCTGTAGTCGATGTCGAGGTCAGTGCCGCGAAGAAGGCCCTTCCGGGTGTAACCGCGAACCGCGACGGTGGCGCGTGATTGCGGGAAGCTTACTTTGCCAATCTGAGAAGGATGCTGGAAGGTCTCGCTAATCGTCACTTTCAGCTCATCGGTCGTGCTGATGAGAGCGGCCACGTACTGGTTGCCGCCGCCGATCAGTTTGGCGAGGCGGAGGCCCGTCCGCGGCTCGACCATTCCGATATATTCGCCAGTGCTCTTGAGGACGTTGACGGCCTTTCCCTGGACCTGGAGCTCGACGACATCGCCGGGATCGAGGTGAGGGAGCAGTTCCTGGTCGACTGCCTGGAGGGTGGTGGTCGTCGACTTCCCGGTCTCTTCCACGAAGAGGCGCGTATCGACCTGGCTCGGCGCGGATACGCCTGACCCGGAGGCCTCCATCGTCGCGAGCCGATCGAGGTTGCGGCGCGCGATCGTATTGGTCGGGTCGACTTCGATCGCCTTTGTATAGGCGCTCCGTGACTCGCCGATCCGGCCGACCTCCGACGTGGCCTTGCCAAGACGGTTGTAGGCATCCGCGTCGTCGCCGAAGAGGCGCAGATAATCACGATTCAGATTCGCGGCCTCTTCCCAGCGACCGCTGATCGCCAGCTTCACCGCCTGGTCCGCTATCTGCTTTCGCAGGCGGGCTCGTTCATCAAGGGACATCGATTCGAAATTTTGCTCGTAGCTCACAAAGTACCGCCAACCGTTTCCGAGGAGCGCACAGGATACGAGTTGGCCGCACTTGGGGCAACGACCCGTTCGACCCCACTTCACCTGTCCATTCGTACGTTACGATGAGGCCATGCCGACGGTTTCAGAGCCCGCGCTCTCACGGATCACTGGCGCCTGGTCGCGGATCCGACCTCGCTTCACCGCCTATGAGCTGGTGCTGCCCGGGGACCCGATATTCGTCTGCCGGGCCAGCCAGTGCGAGGCCCACTGCTGCCGCGTCTTCAGCGTTGCCCTTGGCGACCGCGAGGTCGAACGTCTGTCGCGCACGGAGAACCGGTCGCCGGTCACGTTTCTTGAATCGGAAGATGGCGAGCCCATCAGTCTTCCTCTGCTCCAGCCATTTCTGCTCTCGCGAACCGACGGGCACTGTTCCCTCCTCGGCGCCGAGGAGCTTTGCGGCGCCTATGAAGGGCGGCCCGACGCCTGCCGGCTCTACCCGGACTTCGTTATCGCCATCGAAGAGGAAACCAACCGCCCGGTTCACGGCGACCCGGATGCTATCGAAGCTGCGGTGCGCTGTGCTCTCGATGACGCCTCCCCGCGATCACCGCTGGTGCCGCTCCTGCTCCGTCACCTGGAATGCCCGGGCTTTGAGGGTCCACCGCTGCGGGAGCCGGATTGGCGGACGCTATTCCTCGAAACCTTCAAGCTCCAGTACCGCCCCGGCTCGAACTGATCGAACGCCGGCCGTTCAGGCTTCGATGGGGAACGCCCAGGCGACTTCAACGTCGCCGGCGGGCATCGCGACAGTCGCGGCCCCGGTCGTGTACTCCGGTTCCCGCTTCTTCGTCGCCTTGCGTTCGGCGAGGTAGGTGGTGAGCGCCTTTGACGCATCTCGACCGACGAAGTGCACCTTGCCACAGCAGCAGTGTTCGAAGCCGGCCTGCCCCGCCGGGTCAGGCACAGCGATCGGCACGCACGTGCACCCGCAGGTGTAGGTGACCCCGGTGCCCTTGTCGCTCTCGATAACGCGGAAGTCGGGTGTGCTCATTGGACTCTCCCCCTCAGGACTCACTCCGCAGTTTCGTTGATCCACGGGTCCGTGGCACGGGGCCAGGCCAGCACTTCCTGCGGCTGGAAGAACAGTGCGACCTCGCGTTCCCCGCTCGCCGGGCTGTCGCTGGCGTGGACAAGGTTGCGCCCGCGTTCGAGACCGAAGTCGGCGCGGATGCTGCCGGGTGTCGCTTCCAGAGGGTTGGTCGCGCCGATCGTGTTGCGAACGACCTGGACGGCGCCGGGCCCCTCAAAAACGGCGGCGACAACCGGACTGCTGGTGATGTAGTCGACCAGGCCGTCGAAGAACGGCTTCCCGATGTGCTCGGCGTAGTGCTTGTTAGCCAGGGCGCGGTCGATCTGGATGAGCTTCATCCCGGCGATCTTCAGCCCGCGCCGCTCGAGCCGACCGATGATTTCGCCTGCCAGGCCGCGCTGCATGCCGTCGGGCTTCACCAGCACGAGGGTTCGTTCGTGTGCCATGTCATCCTCCGGAATGAACTCGACTATTTCGTTAACTGTGGTGGCCGCTGCCGCGGGACCGTGATGTTCGGTTCCCTCAGGTAGACGGCTTCGATGCTGCCGGTCTCGCCGGAATCGAACAACGGTTGAGCGAGGAGGAGGGCCGTGCGGCATCGCTCAACCGGCCCAACCTCGGTCCCGCCGAGTGCGCCCGCACCCTCTCCCACCAGTGTCTTCCCGCTCAGCTCGTCCGCCGTCGCAATGTACAGTGGCCCTTCATGCACTCCCTCGCGGAATGCCTGGCAACCGAACTGCCCTCGCCCGGCGGGGTGGATCGCAATACCGTTCCGCAGGTCGGCCGCTGCCGCTGCTGCTTCGAGCGTCGATATGCCGTGGATGGGGAGACCGAGCGCCAGCGCAAGGCCTTCAGCCGTGGCGATTCCCACTCGCAGCCCCGCGTAGCTGCCGGGACCCCGCGCTACGACGAGGCCGGTCAGCTGACCGCGGTCGCTTTCGAGGATTACATCGATCGCCTTCAGCAGGAGACTCGAATGGCTCTGCAAGGAATCGCACGCGGCCGATCGGGTGACGACGCCGCCTGTCGCGATGGCGAGCGCGAATTCGGGGGATGAGGTATCGATTGCAAGGATCGCGCTCACGCCGCTCCGAGCGACCGGACGAGTTCTTCACCCCGCTGCCCGCGGCCGATGAAGCGGAGCTGGCGCTGATGGTCCTGGGCGCCATAGCGAAGCTCGACCACCAGCCCGTCCCCCGGGAGCAGTTCGGCGCCACGTTCTGGCCATTCGATGACCAGTACGCCCCGCTCCGCATAGTCCCACAGCCCGAGGTCGTCCAACTCTTCGATGTCTTCGACACGGTAGAGGTCGACATGGAAGAGCGTCTCGCGCCCTGCGTATTCCTTCATGAGCACGAACGACGGGCTATTCACCGAGCCTTCGCACGCGAGGCCGCGGCCGATTCCCTGGGCCAGGCAGGTCTTCCCTGTCCCGAGGTCGCCGCTCAGGAGAACAATGTCGCCCTTTCGCAGGGCTTTGCCGAGTCGCTCGCCGAGGCTGCGAGTCGCTTCTTCGTCGCTGGTCGAGACTTCGAAGGCGCCCTGCTCATCCATGCCAGCCAGTATAGGCAACGCACCAGCTACACCCCATCGCACGCATTCCCGCAGGACTCTGCCGAGTCCGCATAGGAAGCATGTTTTGTACCTGCGAACGGGTTCGCGACGAGTTCTGTGTATTGCGCCCGCAAGAACAGTTGCAATTGTTGCGGGAGTCATCGTATTCTGAAGACAGCCGTTAGAAAGACGGCAACTTCTTCTGGCGTTGAGCCGCCACTCCTCTTAACCCCTCAGGTGACTTTGGACCCACAGCCTTCACCTCTTGGCGCGCCGCGATCCAACCGGCGGTTTTCTCGTAGGAGGCCTCGTAACGCCTCCAACGGAGCCCCCCCATTTCCTCAAGACGATGAGACCCTGGAACACGAAAACTCTATGACCGCACCCCTCAACATTGCCGAGCTAGAGGCAACCACCCGCGAGGACCTGATCGAAATCGCATCGGAGCTTGGCGTCGAAGGCGCACTCGACCTTCGCAAGCCCGACCTCATCTTCCGTTTGCTGCAGGCCCAGGCCGAAGCGCGGGGGAACGTCTTTTCAGGTGGCTTCCTCGAGATCAGCGACGACGGAAACTACGGCTTCCTCCGCGGCGAGAGCATGCTTCCCGGCCCGCACGACATCTACGTCTCCCAGTCGCAACTCCGCCGTTTCGCCCTCCGCGCCGGGGACTACATCACCGGCGCCGTTCGCCATCCCAAGGACAATGAGAAGTACTACGGCCTGCTCAAGGTCGAAGCTGTCAACGGCATGGACCCGGAGGTCGCTAAGCGACGGCCGTACTTCGAGAACCTCACCGCGATTTTCCCGCGCGAACAGCTGAAGATTGAGACGACTGCCGACAATCTCACCAACCGCGTGATCGACCTGGTGGCTCCCATCGGCCGAGGGCAGCGCGGACTGATCGTCTCGCCCCCGAAAGCGGGCAAGACGATGCTTCTCAAGAACATCGCCAACGGCATCTCCACCAACTATCCCGACGTGCATCTCATCGTCCTCCTCATCGGCGAACGCCCCGAGGAAGTCACTGACATGCAGCGAAGCGTCAGGGGTGAGGTGGTCAGCAGCACCTTTGATGAGCCCGTCGAGGACCATACCCGCGTAGCGGAAATGGCCCTGGAACGCGCGAAGAGGCTCGTTGAGGGGGGCAAAGACGTTGTCATCCTCCTCGACTCCATCACCCGCCTGACCCGCGCCTACAACCTCGCTCTTCCGCCCAGCGGACGAACGTTGTCCGGTGGCGTCGACCCCGTTGCGCTCTATCCGCCAAAGCGCCTGTTTGGAGCGGCCCGGAAATGCGAAGAGGGCGGATCGCTCACCGTCCTGGCGACCTGTCTGGTTGATACCGGCAGCCGCATGGACGAGGTTGTTTTCGAGGAATTCAAAGGCACCGGCAACCTCGAGCTGCGGCTCGACCGCCGCCTCGCCGAGCGTCGCTTCTACCCGGCCATCGACATCCAGGCCAGCTCGACCAGGCGCGAAGAGTTGCTTCTCGACGAAAAGACTCTCAAGGGTGTCTGGTTAGTACGCCGGATGACGGCTATGATCTCACAGAACTCGCCAAACCAGCTTGAAGCGACCGAACGCCTGCTCGAACGAATTGCGAAGACCAGTTCGAACGAGGAGTTCCTCGAGAGCCTCAAGACCGGCCTCTAGCAACGAGGGGTTCCGCGCCCGGGATGCGAGTCCGCCGGGCACTGCAAATGGTGGAGGGACGAGCTAGGTCAGGTTAGGCTCGGCTCAGCCTGCGGTGCTGGTTTCCTGCATTCCACACCGCCAACCCGACCACTCTATTATGGGCACTGAAGGAACACGGGCTCGCTCCCACGCGCATGCGCGGCTCCATGGACGAATTGCTGTTCATGTCGTTGTGGTGGCGCTCGCCCTGCTCGCCGTGAGTTTTACCGCCCGGTACCCCGTCCGCACCAGCGCCGCGCCCGCTTTCACAGCTTCTGCCTATTCCTTCTCCGGGCTCGCGGGAAACAGTCGAACCGACACCGATACCTATCTCCGTGCCGGGTCCAGCATTCGGACTAGCGATTCGATCGCCAACTATGTTCCTCGCGACACGACGGCCGTGCGTGCGGCCGGAGGCGTGTCGCCGACGGCCTCCTTCTCCTCTGGTGTTGCGGCGGCCTCCGCGAGTTCGGGGGAACAGAACGCGGGCGTCCGCCCACTCGCCGACGTCATCGACCCGAAGAAGCCCTACGTCCTCTACGAGACCCAGCCAGGGGATACGGTCAGCGGCGTCGCCCAGAAGTTCGGCATCACCCTGAAATCACTCCTGATCAACAACCAGCACATCGAAGATGTGAACCTCATTCAGAAGGGCCAGCTGCTCCTCGTGCCGCGCGCAGACGGCATTCTGGTGAAGATTGCCTTTAGCGACACTGTGGCATCGCTGGTGAAGCAGTACGACAACGTTACCGCGAACGATGTGATCGGCTACAAGCCGAACGCTGTCTCCGACCCGGCGTCGCTGGAAGTCGGCTCCTACCTGCTCCTCCCCGGGGCGACGCTTAAGCCGCCACCTCCTCCCCCGCCGCCACCCGTCGTTGCATCGACACCTTCCGGTCCGATTGTCGGCACTGGTTCCGCTTCCGCGATCCCGAGCAGCGGTGGCCGTTTCGGCTTTCCCCTGGTTGCCTACCACGGCGTCAGCGACCCGTTCGGCGTACCGCGTGGCGGTGGTACTTACCACACCGGCATCGACCTCGACCTCTGGGGCTCGGCGCTGCACCACTCGAATGTCTTCTCAGCCTGTAACGGTGTTGTGGCCGACATCGAGTACCTCACCTACAGCTACGGATACCATGTCATCGTTGACTGCGGCGATGGTTGGACGACGCTTTACGCTCACCTCGACCAGATCCTCGTCTCGCCGGGCCAACGGGTCAGTATGGGGACCACAGTCGGTATCTCCGGACTGACCGGAAATACGACCGGTGAGCACCTGCACTTCGAGATCCGATACAACGGCGCATACGTGAATCCGGCTGACTATCTCGACTTCAGCCAACTTCCTCTCAAGTAGGGGCCCCGCGAAGCTCCGGGTTTACTCGTGCGCGATAACGGCCATGGCGACGCGGTGGGTCAGGACTGCCCGCGGCACCGGCATTGGAGTGGGTGCCGCGCTGCCTCCGTAGAGGGTGAGGATGGCCGCAATGTCGTCGGATTGCTGGATACGATTGTTCGTCCCGCTCGTGTAACTGCCATACATCATTGCCACGCGGTCAGAAGCACTGCAGGTTGCCGGGTGAGTGAAATCGCAGGGATGTTTCAGGCCGAGCGCGTGGCCGAACTCATGTGCGACAACGCTCTGGAGGTCGACCTTGATGTTCGAGAGATTGGTGGTCCAATTTCAGCCCGGGTCGATCTCCATGTCGAACTCGGTCGCGTTCCCGGAGGAGTTCCAGTAGGTGCAGGTCATTGCGAGCACGGAACCGGACTGCGCGTACCACCCGACGGTGTTTCGCCCGTCCGTGACGTCCTGGCAGGTGCGCGGTATTGCGGTCGTGGGATCGTCGCTGCTGAAGTGGAAGTTGGCGCCGACCGTGGCCCACGATGCGGCTGCGGCCGCCACCGCATCAGCATCGCCGGTGAGTCCGGTTGGTTTCCCAGAAGGGTTGTAGCTCCAGGTCGCGGTCCTGTCGGCCCACCTGAAACTATTGAGCACGTACTGGGCGGAGACTTCGGCGTCAGCAATCGGGACGGCCCCGTCGAATCGTGCGATGACATCGGCTCGGGCAGCCGCGGCTTTTGTCTGGAAGTCCCCGGTCCCATCGTCCGCCATCAGCATCGCGATCGTGACGAAGGACCATTGCCCGTCGCGCTGGAGGGAGGGTGAAATCGGTGTCGTAGTACTGGGTCGGACCGTCCGCACTCGCGGAAGTGCCATGCCCGGCCAGGGAGGTCGCGAGGCACGCACTCACGAAGGCCACGAGCAGGACGGCTCCCATCAGCCGTGGTTGCGGCGCGCGATAGGCTTCAGTCTGGTTGGCCAATCTGCGCAGTCCCTGGGGGCATCTCTTGATGGTGGATTCCGGTGTCGATGCCCACTGTCGGTATCGGCGAGTGGAGTCTCTCCCAATACTACCGCTGGCTTCGTTCAGCGATTCTGAGTCGCGGGGCCTAGTAACATGAAGGCGAACGAGGAGGTCCCCCTGTGAGAGTTGGCACAGTTCGAGAACGCAAAGACGGCGAAAACCGCGTGGGTATGACACCGGAAGGCGCTCACGCTCTCCGAATCGGAGGCCACGACGTACTCGTCGAACGCAGCGCGGGAGAAGGCTCGGGCCACAGCGACGCTGCCTATGCGGCCTCCGGAGCGACGCTGGTAGACAGCGCATCGGACGTCTGGGGATCTGCCGACCTCGTGGTGAAGGTGAAAGAGCCCGTACCGTCTGAATTCGCGTTTTTGCGGGCCGAGTGCGCTCTCTTCACCTACCTGCACCTGGCGGCGGACCGTCCGCTCACCGAACGGCTGATCGAATCCGGGTGCACTTCGCTCGCCTATGAGCTGGTCTGCCGCCCCGATGGCTCGCTGCCGCTGCTGGCGCCGATGTCGCAGGTCGCGGGAAGGATGGCAGCCGAAATTGGCGCGCACCTGTTGAAGCACCCGGGACCGGGGCGGGGCAAGCTCCTGGGTGGCGTCGCGGGGGTGCCGCCCGGACGAGTCGTGATCCTGGGCTCCGGGACCGTCGCGACAGCCGCGGCCAGGGCCCTCATGGGGCTCGATGCTCGCGTGGTCGTGATGTCTCGCGACCTGGCGCGACTCACCTATCTGCAGGAGAACTTCGGAGGCCGGATCGCGACCCGCGTGGCCTCTCCCCAGGGCATCGCCGAGGAACTGGCCGGGGCTGACCTGGCGATCCTCGGGATCCTGGTACCCGGGGCTGCGGCACCGCGAGTTGTCACCCGGGAGATGGTCCGGTCCATGGGGCCCGGCGCCGTGATCGTCGATGTTTCGATTGACCAGGGGGGTGCCGCTGAGACCAGCCGGGTGACGACCCACAGCAATCCCACCTTCGTCGAGGAAGGTGTAGTCCACTACTGCGTGAGCAACATGCCTGGCGCCGTCCCGGCTACCAGTACGCAGGCGCTCACGAGTGCCACGCTGCCGTACGTCGAAGCGCTTGCCCGGCAGGGAGTGGAACAGGCCTTGCGCGCCGATCCTGCGCTCGCCCGCTCGCTGAGCAGCTACCGGGGGACGCTGGTCCGCGGGCCCGTGGCCGATACCTTCAACATGACGGCGGCGCCGAACCCGTTCCTGGGCTGAACCCGCTGGCTACCCGGCTGCTCGCATCGCCTCGACGGTCTGGCGAAGCCCTTCCTCGAAGGAGACGGTGGGTTCCCAGCCGAGACCCTGCTTCGCCTTCGCGCACTCAAGCCAGATGTCACGCACGTCGCCGGGTCGTGGCGGACCGTAGCGGGCGTCTGCTTTACTCCCGGTCACGGCCTTCAATGTCTGGAAAATGGCGTTGACCGATGTCCCGCGGCCCGTCCCGATGTTGAACGCCTCGCCATCGCCGTGATGGAGGGCGAGGACGTTGGCCCGGGCGATGTCGGCGACGTAGACGTAGTCCTTCTTCTGTTCGCCGTCGCCGTCGATCGTGCACGGTGCACCGCGGAGGAGCTGGCCGCTGAAGATCGCGACCACGCCCGCTTCTCCGTTCGGGTCCT
>DATCGT010000343.1:0-4416 GCA_036508775.1 Tepidiformaceae bacterium
CCAGCGGCATCACCGTTACCTCACTGCCCGCCTCGATCGCGACCACGGAAGCCGACGTGCCGGTGCCAGCGGGACTCGCGAAGCCATCACTCGTTTTCCCGAACTACAACGACCATGACTACGCAAAGGTCACGCTCGACGCCGAGTCGGTGGCGTTCGTGAAGGCGAAGATGGAGCGCGTCACCGACCCGATGCTGCGCCAGCTCCTCTGGTCATCGCTCTGGGACATGGTCCGCGACCAGCGGCTCAAGTCGACCGACTTCCTGCGCGTCGTTGCCGAGAAGCTGCCACTCGAGGGCGATATCGCACTCCTCGACCCGGTGCTCGGACAGGCCATGGCCGCAGTCTCCCGTTATGTCCCGGCCGAGTTACGAGACCGCGAGGCGCACGACCTCTTCCTCGGCGTTCTCGCTGCCCTGCGCGCCGCCCCGAAGGGCGACGCCCAGATCATCTGGGGACGTTCGCTCGTCGGGACCGCCATCATTCGCGAAGACATCGAATTCCTCGGCCGCCTGGCGGATGGCCTGGAGCAAATCGAGGGCTTCACGGTGGACCAGGACATGCGCTGGAGCATCGCCACCCGCTTCGTCGGGTACGGGCTCCCCGGCGCGGCCGAACGGATTGCGGCCGAGATAGAACGCGACCCCTCCGATCGCGGCCAGCGCGCCCGTCTGCGCGCCGAAACCTCCGTCCCCGACCCCGCTGTCAAGGCGGCCGCCTGGGAGAAGTTCCTCGGTAATGGCTACGGGTCGTTCCACCTGACTCGCGCCGCGATGGAGGGCTTCAACTGGAACTGCCAGCGCGAACTCCTCGAGCCGTACGTCGAGAAGTTCTTCGAGGCGGTCCCCGCCGTATTCCGCCGCGACGACCTCTCATTCGCCGAGGACTACTTCGGTGCGCTCTTCCCGGGCTACCGGGTCGAGAAAGCCACCCTCGAACGCTCACGGCGCCTTCTCGCGGACACTCCCGCCGACATGCCTGCCCTCGCACGCATCATCCGCGAGACGAACGACGATCTCGGCCGTTCGATCGCCTGTCGCGAGTTCGCCGCCTCGTGACGGTCCTCGCCCCGGTCGCGACCGCCTGACCGCTAGTGGTCAGCCCAGGCGATCCGTTCGTCGATCCGGCGCTCCATCGTGTACTGGACGGGCACAAACCCGTGCCCGAGCCAGAACGGCGCGCCGCTCGGGTTCCCGCTCGCAAAATGCAGGGCGCAGCGTTCGATTCCACGCTCGCGGGCCCAGGCCATCGCCCGGTCGAGAAGCAGGCTCCCGATCCCACTGCCGCGCACTCCCGGGTCGACCACGCCGTCGTAGAGATAGACCGTCTTCTCCTCTTCGACGATGAGGGGCGTGAAACCGGGGCGAAGGAAGCTCTCGAGGGCCACGGCGCGCCCGTGGTCGTAGGCGACGAAGAACGGGTTCTGCGGATCACGGACGCTCGCCAAGTTGAACTCCCGCACCGCGTCGTCGGTCGCCCGCAGCATCGGCCAGAACATCGGCGCCTGGGCGTGGTGCCGGTTCAGTGTGTCGACCAGGCGCATCACGACATCAATGTCTCCGGCGCCTGCCCGGCGGACCTCGACCCCCGGCTTGCGAACGTAGTTCACCGTCCCGGTGCCGCGAACAGCCGCCGTTGTTGAAGATCCGAACCCCAGGGTGACCCACGCGTCCTGTAGCTCCCTGTCCCCTGCCGTGAGGTCAATCCGGTGCACGAAGAATCCGTCGTGGACCCAGTGGTCAGACAGGAAGGCGTAGAGGGCTCTACAGACCTCGGTAGCGTCCTCCCCCTTCGCGACACCGTGGCCGGAGGTATCGATCGAGATCGACTGTGGCGGCACGAACGACGACGGGAACTCCCGCGGCCCGAGCATCATGCGCTCGCCAATAAGAAACCCGGCAAGCTTCCCATCGCGAATGGCGACCGCCCGGTCCATCTGGCGCCCATCGGGTGACTCGTGGGCTCGCCTGAATAGCCCCTCCCACCAGGAAGGATCTTCGAGGGCCTTGCTCAGCATGCGGAGTCGTTTTCGGTCGCGCTTCTGGCGCTCGGCCAGCAACAGGGCTGCCGCGGGAATGTCGGCTGGTTCGAACGGACGGATCGTCAGGTTGCCCACGCACCACTCCAGCGAAGCGTGCGGGGATCGTACACGGGACAGGGGCAACGCGGGATTGCGCCCTCGCGCCGTGTCTTCGGTTTATTACGTTCGTGTTAAATCCTGTTACAATCATGTTACGTACCCACGGAGAGGCAGACATGACAGCACCCATTACGAGCGTCCACGCGGCGAGCGAGCACCTGATGCAGACGCTCCGACAGCAGTTCGGCATCACAGATGTCGCGGCGAATGACCCGCTTGTCCGGGCGATCGTCGAATACGGCGATCGGGAACGTGCACGTGATGACGCCGGCGTCCACGCGGCGAGCGAGCACCTCTATGCCGAGTTGACCCACCATTTCGGCCCCCGCGACTTGGGCGCTCACGAGCCGTTCGTGGAGGCGCTCACGACCTATGGCCAGGCCTGCCGGGCCGAGGGCCCGCGTTTCTAACAGCCCGGGAGGCGGTCCCTCAGTGCTGTCAGGAGTTGGGCCACCGGCACGCGGATCTGCGTCTGCGAGTCGCGCTCGCGGATCGTAACCGCATCGTCGCCGGGCGTACCGTCCTCACCGACTGACTGGAAGTCCACGGTCACGCACAGCGGCGTGCCAATCTCGTCCTGGCGACGATAGCGGCGGCCGATCGATTGCGTCTCGTCGTACTGGGTCATCCAGATCGGGCGAATCATCTCGTAGACTTTCCGCGCCAACGGCTGCAGCTTCTCGTTCTTCGAGAGCGGCAGCACCGCTACCTTCACGGGAGCAATGTTGGGCCGGAACTTCATGACGATCCGCTTGTCACCCTTCTCATCAGGCTCCTCGCAGTAGGCCTCGAGCATCGTCACCGCCAGTGTGCGGGTGAGACCCGCGGCCGGCTCGATCACCCAGGGGACAACGTGCTCCTTCGTTTCTTCGTCGAAGTAGGTGATCGGGTGCCCGCTCTCCCTGCCGTGCGAGGTGAGGTCAAAGTCGGTCCGGGCAGCGATGCCCTCGAGTTCCCCCCAGCCCCACGGGAACAGGTACTCGATGTCCGCCGTACCGGCGCTGTAGTGCGACAGTTCTTCCTTCTCGTGGTCGCGGATGCGCAGGCGCGACGGGTCGATCCCGAGGGTGTCCCGGTACCAGGCAAGGCGCGTGTCGATCCACTGGCGATGGAGCGCGAGGTACTCGACCGGGTTTGCCCGGTCCTTCGGCGGCTGGCAGAAGTACTCCATCTCCATCTGCTCGAATTCGAGCGTCCGGAAGACGAACTTCCCGGGCGTGATTTCGTTGCGGAAGCTCACGCGTGACTGGGCGATGCCAAATGGCAGCTTTCGCCGCATTGAGGCAACGACATTCTCGAAGTTGATAAAGATGCCCTGGGCCGTCTCAGGGGGAAGGTAGGCGGTGCTGTTCTCGTCCGGCACCGGCCCGACCTGGGTCCGGAACATCATGTTGAACTGCCGCGGCTCGGTCAGTTCACCACCGTCGTTGGGGCAGAGGAGATTGCCGGCGGCGTCCTTCTTCACCTCGCCGTACTGGCCCTCGGCGATGTGGTCGGCGCGCCAGCGCATCTGGCACTTCTTGCAGTCGACCAGGGGGTCGGTGAAGTTGGCGACGTGCCCACTCGCGACCCAGACGCGCGGATTGGTGATCAGCGATGCGTCTAGACCAACGATGTCATCCCGCTCGCGTACCATCGCGCGCCACCAGGCGTCACGAATGTTGCGCTTGAGCTCGACCCCGAGGGGGCCGTAATCGTACGTGTTGGCGAATCCACCGTAGATCTCGGCGGCGGGGAAGACGAACCCCCTGCGCTTGGACAGGGAGACGATCGTTTCGAGGTCTGATGCAGGCACGGTGGATGGTCCTTGGAGGGAATCTCGCGAACGGTGGCTCCGCCGCGGACTCCCTCACCTTAACTGACCATCGAGAAACGGGCCTCCCCCGCGGAGGAAGCCCACCGTCTTAGGGACAGCCGACGACGCCTCGTGATCGCAGGTCCGCGATCTGGGCGTCCGTGTATCCGCCCCCTCGCAGCACTTCGTTGGTGTCGCGGTCGATGGGAGGCGAGGCGCCCTGGGCCTCAAGCGGTGTCAACGAGAAATCCAGCAGCGGACCAACCTGCCGCTGCGGTCCGCTCAGATCGTGCTCCAGATCGACCATCATGTCGTTCGCCAGCACCTGCGGATCGTTGATAAGGTCTTCCGTGAAGTTCACCGGGCTGGCGGGAACGCCTTCCCGGTCGAAGATCACCATCCACTCAGCGGTCTTCTTCGACCGTATCGTCGCCTCAACTTCAGCGACTTTCGCTTCAGCCTTCGCGACCCATTCAGGATT
>DATCGT010000344.1:0-19533 GCA_036508775.1 Tepidiformaceae bacterium
CTTCGATCGAGACGAATCTCGCACCGATACTGGCCATCGAGCAGTCCATCCTCTCGATCGTGGTCGCACAGGACAGGACGGACGGTCTCGAATACTTCCAAACGAGTGTGGCGGCTGCCGAACGCGACCTCCCGCAGTCGCCCCCTCTCAACGGGATGGCGTACCAGTCGGTGAATGGTTTCGACAATGCGTCAAAGGCCGACTGGAGCGGACTGCTGAATGAAGCCAGCAGACAGGAATCCGCCGACACAATGGCCGCGCTTGACGGTCTCCAGGGCGAGCAGGAGCGGAATGCCACGATCATCGCCATCCTCAATGCCGCCGGGCTCTTGCTGGCCGGACTTCTCCTTGCGAGCGCTCATCGTTTTGGGCGACGTAGCGCACTCGAGCAGGCTGAACTGGAGCTGCTCCGGCGCGCGGTCCTCACGGACGCGCTCACGGGACTGGGCAATCGGCGGGCGTTCGAAGAAGTGAGCGAGGCCGCATATAGGCAGGCATCGAGGGCAGCGGCTCCGCTCTCGCTCATCATGATCGATGTTGATGAGTTCAAGGATGTGAACGACACCTGGGGCCACGACGGCGGGGACCGCCTGCTGCGATCAATCGGAGCAATCCTGAAGGACTGTTGCGGTCCTGACGCGGGGCTCTTTCGCATCGGCGGAGACGAATTCGCCGTCGTTCTTCCCGGGGTAGAAGGCGACGAGGCCCTCAAACAGGCCGGGCAGATCCGGAAGGCGGCGCAACTGGCGCTGCGCGGAACGACATTGAGCCTTGGCGTCGCTTCACGGCGAGAGGGAACCCAGGATGCCGGGTTGCTACGTGAAGAAGCCGACGCAGCTCTTTACGACGCCAAGATGCAGGGGCGAAATCTTGCGATTCGTTACGAGGCTTCTCCCGACTCGATGCCCCTGTTCCCGGCGACCAGCTCCAGGCCGTGCGCCGTCTACTCGCCGAGGGCGACATGGAAGCGGTGTTTCACCCGATCTGGCATATCGACTGCCAGACCATCCTGGCTTACGAGGCGCTCTCCCGCCCGAACCCGTCCTACGGACTCACCGGACCCCAGCAGGCGTTTGAAATCGCCGAGCGCTTTGGTCGGGTAGCAGACCTGGACCGGCTCTGCGTTGACCGCATCCTGTCGCGCGCATCTGACCTGCCAGATTCCGCCCTGCTGTTCATCAACATGTCGCCTTACTCGCTGGCCCATCATTCGTTCTCGGCGCGCACTCTTCGCAACCAGGTGGAGGCAGCCGGTCTTTCGCCCGATCGCGTGGTCTTCGAGATTACCGAACGCTCGCAGGTTGCCCCGGAGGTCGTCGGGGACGCAGCGCGGGAACTGCATCGCGAGGGCTTCCGTGTTGCGCTCGACGATGTGGGCACGGGCAACACCGGGTTCGAAATGCTGCGGAAGGTGCCCTGTGAGTTCATGAAGATCGACCGCGACGTGATGACGAGCGCCGTCGCCGGCAATACGGGCCGAGCGGCCGTGATGGCGATTCTCGCGTTCGCTGCCGAGATGGGCACCTTCGTCGTCATCGAAGGGATCGAAGATACGCAGGCGCTGGATTTCGTGCAGCAGATTAGCGGTGCCCCATTTACGAACGCCAGCGGACTGATCCAGGGCGTGCAGGGCTTCCTCTGGGGTGAACCCGCCCCCAACTTCCGCCCGGATGCTGTCGATCCTGGTCGGCGGCTATCGCCCGATGAAGCAGCGCGGGCTGCCTGAGCCAGGCGCAGGGTCCGCGCGACAATCAGGCCGACATCTCACCCGGAGCTGCTTTCGCTTCGACGCGCCGAATGAAGTAGGCGCACTGTCCGCCGCAGAGACCGTCCTCACCCGTCTGCTCCACACGGTGCATGTCAACGTCGGCGAAGGCTTCCGCCATGCCCATGAGGACAGCGTGGCAAACCACGGACGACTCTCCAATGACGTCGACGAGGGGGCAGTGGTAAACCGAAACGACGTACGAGTCGTCGGGCGAGGTGATCGCATCGGCGAGAACGCCGACTTCATTGAGCCGGTTGACCGCCTCGTCGACGCGGCCAGCGATGTCCCCATCGCCCAACCTGGGTGGGGTGATGCTCCGCCACGGCTCGGCCAGGAGGTTGACGATCTCTTCCCGCGAATAGACTTTGTCGGAGGTTGCCAGGCGAAGGAGTTGCTTGGAGAGGAACGAGTACAGGGTCGGGAATAGCGCTTCTGCCGTCGGCGTAAGTCGATACAGGTATTTCGGGCGTCCCGGCCCGGAGATGCCGTCCGCCTTGCGCGACACCAGGCCATCAGCGAGCAGGGACTCAAGATTGCAGCGCACGGTGCTGCGCTTCAGCCGCAATGTCTCTGCGAGCACCACGACCGATTGGTCGCCAGAACGGCGCAGCTGCTTTACGAGATCCGCGCGGGTGTCACCGAGAATCACCATCAGGTCCGTTCGCCCGATTTCCCGCAGCGCCTGGTCGAGACCCTCTGTGACGGCCTGCGTACCTTCGAGTGCGACATTCATCTCGGCGCCCCGATCCAACGTGTTGACCTTCGTGCAGAAACCATTTTGAACGCCCTTCGCGATAGCCGCGCGTCCGCAGCCCCGGAACCGCCAATCTTCACCCTGCCCGCGAGCCCCAGCCGGGAGGACTCGCAGGTCCGCTGGATCGAGGCGTCTCGAAGTACAGGAGATTCCTTTTTACTTCAACTATCAATGCGATTTTAAGCAGTATTGCCCTTGAAAGCACTATGTATCCCCAAATCTGAACCGGACGAACCTCGCGACAACCGATCAAATTGGGGCGAACTACCGGCGCGAACGCCGCGATGGCAACCATGTCTGACAGCGCGGATCGACAGCTACAAACAACCCCGCAGCGACGGGATAGACGACGAGCCCGGCCGCTTCAAGCTCGCCGCCTGCAGGAGCGGTTCGGCGGGGATTGAACAACGCTTGCCGAGGCCTGAAGATTCGCGCTTGGAAGTCAGGCGAGGAGTTCGACGATGTTCTGCGTTCAGTGTGGCCACCAGGCGGCCGACGGAGTCAGGTTCTGCGGCCGTTGCGGAGCAGCGCTCGCAGACCGCAGCCACTCCGGCCACACCCCCGGCGGCGCCGCAGCCAGCACCCGCGTACACGCCGCCGCCCGTTCAGCCGCCAACGCAACCTTCGTATGTGCCCGCGCCTCCGCCACCAGCGCCCCAGTACCAGGCTCCCCAGCCACCCATGCAATACCCACCCCAGGCCACCCCTTACCCATATCCCTATCCGTATCCGCAGCGAGCCGGTGGTGCGCAGGGCTTCCGCCTGTCCCCTGCCGTAATCGTCGCGCTCATCGGCCTGGGGGCAGCCATGGTCAGTGTCTTCATGCCATGGGTGACCGCATCAATACCCGGCTACGACCTGTCGGCCTCGGCATGGAAGAAGGGGATGCGCTTTCGCCTTGGCGATTGGCTCTCGAAAGACAACCTCGACGCCTATGCGGTCCTGGGCGTCGCCGGACTGGCCGCAGCCTTCACCCTGATGAGCGCGGCCGGTGGATTGTTTGCGCCTGTCGCGCGCAAGATCGAAGGCTCAGCGGGCGGACTGCTCATCCCAATCGCGATCATGGAGATCCAGTTCGTTCTCTCGAAAGACGGAATCGACATGGGCTACGGGCTCTATCTGCTGGCAGGCGGCGCCGTTCTCACCGCCATCGCCAACATGCTCCCGCGCTAACCGGCCCGCGGACGGCTCTTCGCCTCGACTGACATCCCCGTCTGCTCGGGAACCGGCAACGGCCTTGACTGTGGCTCCGGCTTCGGGGCAGACACCCTGATGACGTAGGCGAAGATGAATGCCCCGGTCGCTGCCACCAGCGCGATCGACAGGTAGAAGACGCCGATCGCAAGGTCAAAGTTCGAATTCGAAGTGAAGAAGGTCGAAAGGCTGCTGAGGTGCCGCTGCGACGTGACTTCGACGCCAAAGACGAGCGGCACCAGGTAGAGGGCCGAGCCGATTACCAGGAGCACGGCGCTGAGCCGGTAGTCGGCCGGGTTCTCATCCGGGTCGCGCACCATCTTCACGAGCAGTACCCACAGGACGAACACGCCTGAGAGCGAGGCCGTCACGGGGATCGGGTTGTCGTGGAGCAGGTTCGGGTAGAAGAAGACAAGGCTGACAACAAAGGTGACGATCAGGACGCCATCGCGCATCAGCACGTATGCGAGCCAGAACACGTCGGCTCCGAAGCGCAGGGAGAGCTTTCGCAGCGTACGGATTGCGTACGGGCGCATGAGATAGAGCGTGAGGGTCAGCGCCCAGAAGATCGGCAGCAGCGCGACCATGGTTCCGATCATGAAATCACGGAAGCCGTGCTGTAAGGCGTCGCTGATCGCACTCGCCAGTTGATCGACGGTCATTGCTTTCCTCCTCGTTTCGATTCCGCTGTTGAGATGGGCTCACGCTTGACCCAGGTCCGCCATACCTGCCACGGGCCCAGGCGCTTCGAGACACGCCATCGCACATCCTTGCCCCAGGGGTCATGTGCCTCGCGGGGCCCCTGCACCTTCATAGCCGCCCTGGTGTAGGCGGAGAGGGGCATCCAGCGCACGTCGCGGCCGTGCGGCTCCACGAGAATCGCTCCCTGCCGGGGCGGGAAGGCCGGCCGCTGGGCAACAGCCGCGATGCTGATTGCCTCGGTCGGGCATTCACGCACGCAGATCGTGCAGCCATTGCAGTGATCCACCTGGACGGGGACTTCCATCATCCAGTCGTGCCTGACGGCCAGCGACCCGCGGTCGAAGGTTGCTTCTATCCCGTCGCCGGTGGCGCGGGTCATGTCGAGCGTCCGGATCGGACAGACGTCCATGCAGATCCCGCAATTGATGCAGGTCCGCTCGTTTACGGTGACCGCCCACTCCTTGTCCACTAAGAGCCACCTCCAACACCGGGCGCCGTTTCGATATCCGGCGTCACCGTCGCGTGGAAGAAGATCACGTAGACGACCGCGATCATCCCGAGGATGCTCGCGAGGGCGACATTAACGTAGGTAATCCCCGCTGCGAACACCGGGTGGCTCGATGACACGAAGAGGGAACTGAGACGGTTCAGCCCGGTGAAGTCGGTAATCTGGACGCCCAGGAACGTGGGTACCAGGTAGAGCATCGCGCCCAGCGCGAGCAGGCCGCTGACTGCATAGAAGGCGCGCGGCTCGTCGTCGGCATCCCAGATCAACTTGATCACGAGCGCCGCAAGGGCGCAGACCGCGGCCAGCCCCCCGGTGATGGGCCAGGCCCCGGCGATGAAGGGGTCGACGAAGAAGAACTGGATGCTCAACACGAAGGTGACAGCGATCAGCAAGTCACGGACGCTCGCGTAGGTGAGCCACCAGAGGTCGGCGCCCAGCCGGAGGCTGAACTTGGTCACGACCTTGAGGATGTATGGCCGCGCGAGGTGGATCGCGATCACGAAGAACCAGAGAAGCGGCAGCACCGCTACAACAGTTCCTTCGATGATTGTCTCACCCGAACCGATGATGGCGTTGTAGAGCGCCTGGGATACCTGGTCTGGAGTCACCTGCAACCCCTCCATTTTGGCGCCACTCGAGTCCCGGGTGGCCCATGAGACTAATAGTTGATATTCACAGCATAAATGCCGCAACGCGAAATGGAAGGGTCTCGCGCCCGGGAGTGAGCCCCCGCCCACCGCGTTACCAGTCCTTGACAGGCGCGAGCGTCGACCGGGGCGCGGCCGGAATGCGGGTCAACGCCATGGTCCGCGCAAACGGTTTCGAGTTCGCATTGCGGCGCCTGCCGGTCGGCCTGAAGCAACGCGCCGGGAGCACGAGGGCCGGGCCGGGCCGCGTCACGCCGACAACAGTCGTGATCAAGGAGCCATCCAGGCAGGACGAGGCCGTTGACCGGGGCAGGAAGCCTGGTGGCCGGGCAGACCCGACCAGGCTACGGAACGACGTCGACCACTCAGTCGCCCTTCTCGCGAAAGTGGCTCGAGGCTGGCGTCGTCCTCAGCTTCACGTCGACCGTGCAGATATGAGTCTGCAACCAGTTGGCGACCTTCGATTCCACCTCGACGGCGGCCGTAATCGTGGTTCCACCAGTGCGGAGTCCGATCGCGACCCGCTCGAGGGTCTTCAGCAGCTCCCGGTGGGCAATGCGGTTGGGCTCGGCCGCGGGGCAGCTGTGCAGGTCCATGAGCTCCTCTTCCTGCGGGAAGTGTGTGTTCGCGTAGGAGATCAGGAACCCGAGCACCTGGAGCAGTTGGTCGCGGCCACGGCCCGCCAGAAGCGCCTCGTGTAAGCGGTTGTAGCGGACGAGAAGCTCCTTGTGTTGCTCATCAATGAAGGGAACGCCAGTCGACATTGCTTCGTCGGTCCAGGTGAACGGCACGGCAGCCACCAATCGGAGAGATGCGAGAACACCAGTGACGTTACGAGAGTCCGGGCGCCGCAGGTACCCGGGGTTGCACTCAACCGGGCCGGGAGGTCCCCGCAGATCTTGCGCTGGTCGGCCAAACGCCTCCGTTCCCACTGCGACCATAGCCTGGCCAGGACAAGGGAAGCCCCACCTTGCCGGGGGTTATGCGAAGTCACTTGGGTCCTGGCGACCCCGGACCGAGCAGGCCTGGACATGCGCATCAGCTCTGGAGAGTGGTATTCGCGATCATGCTGCTTCGCCGACAACCGCACTGCCGCGGCAACTCGCCGCGCCTCAGCATCCGCCGGCAAGGCGTTCGCTGGCTGCCTGAGGCAGGGAGTCTCAAGACAGCCAGCGAACCTGCAAAGCTAGACCTCGGTCGGCTGAGTGACCGCGACTTCGAGCCTGGCTTCAAAGGCATCTATGTCCAGGCCCATGATCTGGAGGTCATGCAGCTGGCCACTGCGATCGATGACCTGGCTCCTCAAGCGCGCCTCGGGCTCGAAACCCATCCGACGGAACACACCAATCGCTCCGCGCTGGTCAACCGTCATCTGCGCGATCATCTTCTTGGCACCCTGCATCCTGGCGATCGCGAAAGACTGTTCAATCAGCAGTCGCCCCAGGTGCTTTCCGCGCATCCGTTCGGCCACGAGGACGCGGAGTTCCCGAACATGCTGCGTCCAACTCAAGCCGTCCGAGGCGATCGTCGCGTACCCCACGACTTCCTGGCCTTCGAACGCCAGCACCGTGACCGCCAGGCCCGTTTCCGCATCACGGAGCACCGCATCGACCTGCACGGATGACGTGATATCCCGGCGGAGGAACAACAGGTCGTGCGCGGGGAGGGCGCGAGCAAACGCAAGAATCGCCGGGGCATCGCCGATGCGTACACCGCGCAGGAGCAGGTTGACCCCATCCAGGGTAATCGTCGCCGGGAGGGACAGCGCCGTCTCAGGCTGCGCCTTTGCCTGTTCGACTACTGCCCAGCGTGGGCCCAGTGCCAGTCGACCGATCAATGTGCTGATGTCCATGGAGACTCCTCCTGGTCGTACTTGCGGTTGCGCGGCGGCGCCGCGTTTCATACCCATGTAGCGGGTCTTGCAAATACTTACCATCAGTATATTCTATGTGTCTATCCTGAAGGTGAAGCCCTCGCGGCTGAAGGAGAAAGAAATGGGATTGCTACATCGACACGGACACCACGAGGAAGTTGCCGCCCCGGCGAAGCGCTCGCTGGCCCCGATGCCAGGCGCCACAGATGAATATCAGCAGAAGATCCGCGCCCAGATGGAACAGGAGCTGACGCAACAGCGCGCCAGCATGAGTGACCACAGCAGTTAGCCGCCGAACTCGCATGTGCGCCGCACGCATCCTTAGCCAGAGGCGCTACTGGACGACGATCGTCACCCGGAAGAGCCGCGCCAGCAGCGGACAGGGGACGCCCGGCGCACATGCGAGCGAGCCAGTCGCAGTAAGCGTCACCGTCCCCGGCGCGTTGGCCTGGTAGATGCCCTGGGCACCACGGACAACGGTGATGTCAGGAACACGGGACAGGATCGACGTATCCGAAACCGACACGTCCCAGTTGTAGTCAGTTCCCAGCATCAAGAGGAAGGTGTCGCCCACCGCTATGTGGATCGTGCCCGTGTCGTCGGCGAGGGTCACAGTCGAGGCGGTTCCAGACGGGGCCGAGTCCGCCGCGACACCAGGGACGACCACGGTATTGGACCCCGCCACCACCTGTTCAGAAGGGCGGGCAGCCGCGCCAGCCACGAGGGCCGCAGCCACTGACCCGGCCACAACGATCGCGAGGATGAGCCGGATTCGTTGAGTCACCTGGCGCCTCCGAGAGCAGTGCCGCCGACTTCTACTGTACGCCGGGGGTGCCACGCTCCATCACAAGGACTTAAACGCGGAACAGATCGGTTCTGTTCCCTTGACCCGCCCGGGCCGCCGAAGGCAATCTGCATTCGTGTCGAACCATGTCCTTCTCTGTGAGCCCACCCATTTCCGTATCGCCTACGAAATCAATCCCTGGATGCACCGCGCGAACGCCGTTGCGGTCGACAGGGCTGGCGAGCAGTGGACTGCCCTTCGTGACGTACTGGTCGGCCTCGGTGTGCGGGTCGAATTCGTGGAGCAGGGCCCCGAAGTACCCGACATGACGTTCACGGCCAATGCGGGAGTGGTGTCAGGCAGGCGCTTCATCGCCGCGAATTTCCGTTTCCCCCAGCGCCAGCCCGAGGCAGAACGCTTTATCGCGTGGTTCGAAGCGCACGATTACGAGATCGTCCGGATCCACGAGCCCCACTACTGGGAAGGCGAAGGGGATGTCCTCTCCTTGGAGGGCCGGGTGTTCGCCGGGTACCGGTTCCGCACGGAGTTCCGCGCCCTCGACCACCTGGATGAAATCCTCGGGATCGAAACCGTGCGCCTGGGACTGGTCGACCCGCGCTTCTACCATCTCGATACATGCTTCTTCCCGATGGGCGAAGGCCGGGCGCTGTATTTCCCACCGGCATTCGCTGAGGAGTCACTGGCCCTCATCAAAGACAACTTCGACGACCTGATCGAGGCCCCGGAGCCCGACGCCCTCCGCTTCGCCTGCAACGCGCTCATGGTGGGACGCTCGGTCGTGATGAATACCGGCTGCGAAGCGACGGTCAAAGCTCTCGAGAAGCGCGGCTACACCTGCGTAACGACGCCCACCTCGGAGTTCATCAAGGCCGGTGGCAGCGTGAAGTGCCTGGTCCTCACGCTCGACACCTTCGCAGACCTGGCAATACGCCAGTAGGCAGACCATTGCTTCAGAGGGGTGTCATCGCCTCGCAGGTACGTCGCAACACGGCGACGACATCGTCGATCTCTCGCGCCAGGACATCGGCAGGAAGGATGAGTCTCAGCCGGCCGGGGCGCTCCGCCCCTCCGGCGCCAAGCATCTTGGCCCCCTGTCGCCACGCGGCCGCGAGGAATGCGGGACGGTCAGGGACGGTGAATCCCCAGATGCACCCCCGACCGTCGAAGCCCGAAAGCGCCGCCGGGAACTGCTCCGCGAGCCGATCGAGCGAATCGTGGAGGTACTGGCCCTTAATCGTCTCATTCTCCGCAAAGCTAAGGCCGGCAAAGGTGTCGTCCCAGCCGTTCACGAAGGTATCGATAACGGCGTGCGAGTAGTTCACGTCGAAGAGGCGGCCGCTCCCGAAGGTGTTCGAGTGCCAGCCTCGCTCGAAGTCCGCGGCGATCGCCCCGGGAACAATCGTCATGCCCATGACGGCAGCTTTGGCGAGCGCAACCATGTCCGGCCGGACGCCCCGCGTTTCCGAATAGAACGTCGCGCCGCCCCGCGCGAACGTCTGGACCTCGTCCGCGATGAGCTGCGCGCCCGTCTCGTCGCAGAGAGCGCGGAAGGCGGCGAGTACGTCGCCGGAGGGCGAGCGGTAGCCCCCTTCTCCCTGTAGCGGTTCAAAAAGCGCCGCCGCCAGGAGGTCGACCGGGACTCTTCCCGCGGCGATGGTCCGAGCGAGCTCGCCCGTTTGCCCGACGATTTCCTCGACGGGCCGCCGGTCGATACGGTTCTCAATCCCGGCGAAGCTGTCGGGGGGGACATGGACGACCCAACGCCATGCCGGGAACCCGATCCGCTGCACCGGGCGGCTTTGCGTGAGCGCGAGGCTGCCAAGGGTCCGGCCATGGAAGGCGCCTTCGAGCGCGACGAAAAACAACGGGTAGTCCTTCCAGACCGAAGTCGTCTCGCCGAAAGCAGCATCCCGCTCGATTCCCAGTTCGCGGCAGACATCTGACCAGCATTCGGCCCCGTGGCGCTGAATGAACCGCCGATAGGCGACGAGGGCGCTGGCCTTCACAGCCGCTTCGATCGCCTCGGTGCCGGAATTTGAGAAGAAGACGCTGTAGCCGCCCGCGCGCGGGAAGGCGCGGCTCATCTCCCCCGTGACGAGGGCGGCCACATCCTGCGGGAGCCGTACCCCCTCCGGTGCGAATCCCAGGTAGTCGTCGGTGTTGATCTCTCGCCGCAGGAGGAGCCCCGAACTGATCAACGGCTGCATTCGCGGAGCCAGCCGATCGTCATCGAACAGCCTCTGGGCGACACCCTGGTAGAGGTCCAGATAGACGCCGCGCCGGGAGCCGACGTAGATCCCGGTCGTCGGCATATCCAGTTCCACTACGGGGCTGTCTGCGCTCAGCGTGCTCTGGACGATTGCCGCGCGGTGCGAACTGCGCACCTGCACGAAGGCTTCCGGGTCTGCCCCGGCGCTCTCCGGGTGAGCCGTTCCCCGGTTGAGCCGCACCCCGCCGCGCTCGACATCTTCGAAGTGGTAGCGGGCGGCTTCTGCCTGCAGGTCATAGCCAGCGACGGTCACGCAGGCCCTCCGTCGACGGGTTCATCGGGGGCGAACCCGCGCCGCATCGTGTTCTCGGTGATCACCCGGGGCACGGTGAACTGGAGGAGATAGTCCGGGCCGCCGGCCTTGTCACCAAGACCCGACATCGCCGAGCCACCGAAGGGCTGACGACCAACAATGGCCCCGGTAATTCGCCGGTTGATGTACAGGTTCCCGACCCGGAATTCGCGCCGGGCCTGTTCGATGTGGCGCGGGTTTCGAGAGAAGACGCCCCCGGTCAGCGCGAACGACGAGTCGAGCGCGACCTCCAGGGCCGCGGGGAACGTCGGTGCTTCACAGAGGACGAGGACGGGTCCGAACACTTCTTCGCGGAACAGGCGCGACTTGGGCCCGATACCTTCGAAGACGTGCGGGCTGACGTACCAGCCCGATGCCGGGGGCTCCGCCCCCCGGGCCACCAGCCTGCCCTCAGCTTTCCCGCGGGCGATGTAGCCCTCGATCTTCTTCCGGGCGTCGGCCGAGATGACCGGCGGCACCGTCGTGTACGGATCCTCCGGCGGACCGATACGCAGGCTTTCGACCGCCGCGGTCAGCCGCTTCTTGAACTCGGCATAGGCGGAGCCGACAACGACAACGCGGCTGCAGGCGCTGCACTTCTGGCCGGCGTAGCCAAAAGCCGAGGCAACCACGCTCGCGACGGCCTGGTCCAGGTCGGCATCCTCATCGACGACGATAGCGTTCTTCCCGCCCATCTCGGCGATGACACGCTTCACGTTACGCTGGCCCGGCTGCACAACCGCTGCACGTCGGACGATGTCGAGTCCGACGGCGTTGCTCCCCGTGAAAGCGATCAAGTCAACGCCAGGGTGCTCGACCAGGCCAGACCCCACCACGCCTCCCGGACCGGGAAGGTACTGCGCCGCCCCGGCGGGCACGCCGGCCTCATGGAGAAGCCGCACGAGTTTGGCGGCCACGATTGGCGACTGTGCGGCGGGCTTGAGGATGACGGCACACCCGGCCGCGAGGGCCGCGGACGACATGCCCGTGATGATCGCGAGCGGGAAGTTCCAGGGGGCGATGATGGCAGCGACGCCCCGTCCTTCATAGAAGTACCGGTTCTCTTCCCCGGGAACGGAGGTAACCAGGGCGCCTTCCACCAGCCGCTCGCCCTGCAACGCGTAGTAGCGCAGGTAGTCGATGGCCTCTATCACGTCCCCGTCAGCTTCTCGCCAGGGCTTCGCGCTCTCGTAGACCATCGTGGCCGCAAATTCGAATCTCCGGTCCGCCATGAGGTCGGCCGCCCGGCGGAGGATGCGTGCCCGCTCCTCGGCCGGTCTGTCGCGCCAACCTGGATAGGCTTCGCGAGCGGCCGCGACGGCGGAGTCGACCTGGATTGGGCCGGCCTGTGCCACCCGCCCGATCACGACGTTCGGATCGGCGGGATAGCGGACCTCAGCGAGTTCGGCGGTAATCATCTCGGAGCCCACAAGACTGAGCGGCCAGGTGGCGGTGAACGAAGCGCGCATCTTCGCCAGCGCGTCCTCCATCGAAGCGCGAACCGCAGGCAAATGGAACTGCGCCGGGGCTTCGTTCTCAAAGCCGGGCGCAGATGGCGGCATCGCCTTCGAGTCGTCCGGAGCGGGCCGCCGCAGGAGTTCGGCCGGGTCACCCTCTTCGTGACGATGCAACAGCCATGACTCGTTCGAGGTGTTCTCCAGGAGGCGCCGAACGAGGTACGCCATCCCGGGGAGGATCTCGCCAGCAGGGACATACACCCTGGTGCGATAGCCCGCGCCCTTCACGGCCTTTCGCAGCCCTTCCGCCATACCGTAGAGCGACTGGAATTCAACCTGCTCCCGCGCAAGACCGGCATCCTCCACCGCCACGATCGCCTGGGCGATGCTCCGCGGGTTGTGGGTGCCGAAAGCGGGCCGAAGGTGCGGGTAGGCATCAATCAACAGTCTGGTGCAGCGCTCGAACGAGGCATCAGTGGCCTCCTTGTCCTCAAACACGGGGCACTCGTAGCCGTCCTGCCGCGCGAGGATGACCTCCTCGTCCCAGTAGGCGCCTTTGACCAATCGCACCGTGAGCGGCGTGCCACGGCGCTGAGCGAGCGCCTTCAGCCGCGCGATGTCATCCGGGGCATCCTTGAGATACGCCTGCACGACGATCCCGGCATCGCCCCAGCCCGCGAATTCCGCTGATCCGAGGACGTCTTCGGCGATCGCCTGGACCAGGTCCTTGTAGCGGGACTGCTCCATGTCGATGTTGAGGAAAACGCCCTTTGCCACCGCGGACCGGAGCAAAGGCACCAGCCGCTGCGCGACCGCAGCCGAGGTGGCGCGAGGAGCGGCCGGTTCGAAGTGCGAAGTCAGCGCCGAGAGTTTCAGCGAGACGTTCGGCTTCCGGATCTCGCTGACACCATCCCTGTTGGCCGCATCCGCCGCCACGACCGCGACCAGGTCGAGATAGCGCGCCAGGTACTCGTCTGCTTCGTCTTCCGAAAGGGTCGCCTCGCCGAGGAGGTCGATCGTGTAGGCCGTGCCCCCGCCAACCAGTTCGCGCAGACGCGGGAGTGCCCGCTTCGGGCTCGACCCGCCGATGAAGCGGTCCGCCATCGCGAACACGCCGCGACGCACCACCTGGGACAGCACCGGCCGAAACGCGGCGGTGCCGGCGGCATTCGAGCCCACCCGAATGGGCATCCGCGGGTCATCGCGGAAGTACTGGCGGACGTGGTCCGCCACCGCGCCCGCGGTGCGGAGCGTTGGGAGAACATCGACAAAGCGGAGGAGTTTGACGCGGAACTGCGGGTCGGCCGTCGCCCATTGCATGAGGCGTTCCTGCCACCACTCCGGCGTCAGGGTAATGAGCTTCTCGGGCTCTACGGCGAGGAGGAGTGCGCGGCCACGAGCCTGGATGGCTCCTTCGCGCTCCCGGGGATCTGCCACGGTTCCCGCGGTCATCGGATCCATCTTACCGCGGCCCCGGGCCCCCTCCCGGAAACCGGCAACAGGATCTGCTAGTATAGAGACTGTCTATCGCCCCTATCGACGGCTCGCGGGGATCTCCCGCAACGCCGTCCAGCGGCAGGAGAGTTCCCGTGCTGCCTTGCGGCACTGGCCGCTTCTGCCAGGGAGGTTTCGGCGGCATGGGAAGGAACTTCAGAACTGAAAAGGCGGCCCGGATCCGGCAAGAGTTGAGAGCCCGGGCCGCGGTCGAACGACGCGGCTATGTCACCTCTGCGGAAGTCGCGGAAGTGGCAGCCCTGTACGAAGTCGGCCCGGACTACGTCCAGCAGCTCGGGCGCTTGCTCCGGATCGGTGTCGACCAACCGCAACACATGCGTGCAGTCATGAGGGATGCCGCCGATCCTGCCACGCCCAAGACCTGAAGCCCGGTGTGCCGGCCTGCCTACCGACTGCGCCTCCACGGAGTGGGAGTGGCGGTTGGGCGCAGAATCGGCGGCGTGGCAGTCGGGCGCAGAATGGTAGTGGTGGGTGTGGGAGTTGCCCGCGGGGCCGTCGGCGTAGCTGTCGCCACAGGGGCGCTGCGAGTTGGCGCAGGGATGGTCGGCACCACCGTGGGACTCGGCCTCGGAATGGGCGTCGGCGTCGAAGCAGGCCGAGTTGGGACCGTGCGCGGGGTCGGCGTTACATCCTGAGGGAAGGGCACGGAAGGGGTGCCCGGAGTGCGAGTCGTGGACGGCTGCGTACGGGGTGCGCTCCCGGCATACGGGGTGGCGACAGGTTCGAGCACCAGGGGAGCGGCGCTCCCGTCTTCGACGATGTTCACGCGTCGCATCGGGGTATAGCGGCTGTCGTAGGCGATGACGTGGAAGATCGACACCCGGGGCGTCTCCTCGTAGACCCACACCCGCGAATGGTCGGCGTTCGCCCACGCGGCAAACATGCGGACGTGTCCGTAGCCTCGAGGTTCCTGGCTCTTCGTGAGGTTCATCGCATCACCCGGGAGGAGATCCTCTTTACCAATTGGGTAAGCGACGAGGTACAGCGCCTACCGGCGACTCATTCCTTCGTTGCTGCCTGCCTACAGAGGGCCTCCTCTGCCCGTGAGGAGGTCATGAAGCCAGCCCGTAAGGAACGCCGGTGTTTCTGCCAGCCGAACGGTTCCGTGGTTACCGCAGCCACATGGTGGTTTCTGCCCGCCCTTATGTCGATTCGGGAACGCCCTACGATTTGCCGGGCGGCAGACGGGGCTCGCGGAGCTGCCAGTGTGATGTCATTTTGCCTTATTGACATCATTCGTGAATTGGCCGAACTTGATGGCATGACACGCAAGGCCACCACTTTTCGTCTCGATCCGGACCTCCAAGAAGCCCTGGTGCTCCTTGGTCAGTTGCAGGGCGAGTCCCTGAACCGGCTTGTAAACGAAGCTGTGCGGCAGTTGGTATCCAGACGTATCCGAGAAGTTGAGATTGATCTCGAATCGACGTTGGCTCGTCTCAAAAAGCATCGCCGTACCGATCCGACAGGTGAAGCTTCCCTGGCAACTGCCATGGAGGCGGAAGCTGCTGTCGAAGATGATCCGGCCGAGGGCGCGCGGCTAGAGCGAACGTTAGTGGCAAACGAGTAGACCGGCTGCTCAGGATGCATCCGTTCGCGATTTGTACCGTCGCAGCCCTGGTTACCAATACCGAGACGGCCCCCGGACGAGGGCGTCATTCAACCGGGTAGCCGCTAGACTTCGTCCAGGACGTGCGCGTACTGGACATCCTCGCGAGTAGAACAGTCAGGCGTCGAGCAGGCGCGTACCTGCATCCACCTGGTGCTGGAACGCTTCGCGCGCGGCATCCAGCAACTGCGAGATCGCCGGTTCGGCGATCGAGTAGCGGACGTTATTGCCTTCCCGGCGCCCCACCACGATTGATCGCGCCCGCAGGATGGCCAGGTGCTGCGAAACGTTCGACGGATCCAGGCCAAGCTGCTGCTGCAGGTCGCCCACGGTCATAGTCCCCCGACTGCGAAGCGCCTCCAGGATCCGAATCCGGGCGGCACTCGCGAGCGTGCGGAACAACTCCGCCTTGAAGTCCTGCAGGGTGTCCGGAATCGCCGTTCTCCTGGGCCGGGTGGCTTGCGCGTTACCCCAGCAATATTAGCATATTCGCATATTGCAGACTACGCATACACTCAGATAATGTCCACCATCGGAGTCCTGACAGTCGCACTGCTGGCCCTCGCTGTCGCGCCGGTATTTGCCCTGCACGGGGGCACGAACAGGCTCAGACTGTCCCTCTGGATCGCCGCTGCCGGCGCCACCCTCGCGACCGCCGCAGCCGGGACGATTGTGGCGACCGGGTCGACCGTAGCCCGGACCCTCTGGTCACCGGCCCCATACGCCCACCTGGCGATCCGCATGGACCCCCTGGGCGCCGCCTTCGCCGCCATCATCGCTGGCGCGGCAGTGTTTGCCTCGATCTTTGGCACGGCATACGCCCGCCCCCGCCGCGTCGACGACGCCACCTACCCGCTCTTCATCCTCGCGATGCTCATGGTCACCGGCGCGGCGAACGTGTTCACCTTCCTGGTCGCCTGGGAGGGCATGGCTCTCGCGAGCTTCGTCCTGGTCCTCGGGGACGGACTGGAGCGCCCCCGCCGCCACGCGGCCGTGCTCTACCTGGGAATGACGCACATCGCGACCGTCCTCGCCACTACGGCGTTCTTCCTGGTGGCACACGCCGCCGGGACCACCGATTTCGCCGCCATGGCGGGCGCGCACCTCTCCACCGTGAGGGCGTCGGCGGTCTTCATCCTCGCGGTCGTCGGGTTCGGAACGAAGGCGGGCCTCATCCCTTTTCACATCTGGCTGCCACGGGCCCATCCGGTCGCGCCTTCGCATGTCTCTGCGCTGATGTCTGCCGCGATGGTCAAGACCGGTATCTACGGGATCCTGCGCGTCTCCTTCGTCCTCCTGGGACCAGGTGAGCACTGGTGGGGTGTCGCACTCATCCTCGCCGGATGCGTCAGCGCCATCCTTGGCGTCCTCTATGCCCTGATGGAGCACGATTTCAAGCGAGTCCTCGCCTACAGCACCGTCGAGAACATCGGCATCATCACGATCGCGATCGGCGCGGCCCTCGTCTTCCGGTCGTACGGCCTCGACGCAGCCGCAGCCGCAGCCATCCTCGCGGCCCTTATCCACTCGGTGAACCATGCGACCTTCAAGTCGCTCCTCTTCCTGGGGGCGGGCGCCGTCCAGCGTTCGGCCCACACGCTCAACATCGACCGCTGCGGTGGGTTGATCCACACAATGCCCGTCACAGGCGCGGCAGTGCTCGTTGGCTCGCTCGCCATCGCCGGCCTGCCGCCCTTCAACGGCTTCGTCGGCGAGTGGATGCTGCTGAGGAGCCTGGTCTCACTCGCCGGGGCGCCCGTCGGCAGCATAGCCGGGGCAACGGCGGTGATTGGCCTCGGAGGCCTCGCGCTGGTCGGCGGCCTGGCCCTAGCCTGCTTTGTTCGCCTGTTCGGGATTACCTTCCTGGGTGTTCCGCGCTCTGCCGACGCGGCGGCCGCGAAGGAGCCACGCGCCGTGATGTCCGGGGTACTCGTCGCCCTTGCTGTCGCGTGTGTCGCGGGTGGAGTTGCGGCGCCGGCGCTCGTTCGGATGCTGCGACCGGTTGCGGTCTCGCTGGTCGGGGCGCGGGGAGCAACGGTCGAGCCGTGGCACGGGATCGCGCTCGACCCCGGCGGCAGCCTTTCTCCGGCGATCATTGCGCTTTGCCTGGTTATCGCCGCCCCGCTCCCATGGCTTCTCATTCGCGCGATCTTCGGTAAGTCCACGCGAACCACGGGTCCGGTCTGGTCGACTGGCGTGGCCTTCCGCCCAACGATGCAGTACACCGCCATCTCGTTCTCGAAGCCCATCCGCCTCTTCTTCAGCCGCGTCCTGGTCCCGGAACGGCAGGTCTCGGTTAGCTACCACGGCACGTCGCCTTTGCCAAAGCTCGTCCGCTACTCGGGGCGGGTTCCGGCCATCTTCGAAGAGCGCTTCTACCTGCCGGCGCGCGGCATCGCGATCTGGTCGGCCGGGCGAATTCGCCTGCTCCAAAACGGGAGCGTGCAGGTCTACCTCCTCTACCTCATGGCCGCACTCGTGACGCTCCTGGTGGTGGCACGATGAGCACATCGGACGCGGTCATCCTCGGGGCGGTTCAACTGCTGGTACTCGCGGCGGTAGCCCCCCTCCTCAACGGCCTCATCCGGAAGGTGAAGGCCCGGCTGCAATACCGCCAGGGGCCACCCCTCCTGCAGAACTACTTCGACCTCGCAAAGTGGTGGTCCCGGTCGGAGCAGGTTGCCGCCTCGACTTCGTTCGTCCATCGTTTGGCGCCGGCCGGCGTGCTCGCCACGACCCTCACGGCGACGCTGTTCCTGCCGGTCTTCTCATGGCACACGCCGCTCTCCTCCGCTGGCGACCTCTTCGTCGTCGTCGCCCTCTTCGCGCTCGGTCGAGCGCTGCTGACGCTCGGGGGGATGGACAGCGGCAGTTCGTTCGGCCAGATGGGGAGCAGCCGGGAAGTGGCCGTCGGGGCCCTCGTCGAGCCGATTCTCATCCTTTCACTCGTCACGCTGGCAATCGCGGCGGACAGTACCCGCCTGGGGGATATCGTCCGCTTCGCCGCTGGCCAGGGCTTTGGGGCAATCACGCCCGGCTGGGCCCTCGCAGCCATCGGATTCACGGTCGTCCTCGTCGCCGAAACGGGCCGCATCCCCGTCGACAACCCGGACACCCACCTCGAACTCACGATGATCCACGAGGCGATGCTGATCGAGTACTCCGGGCGGAGTCTCGGCATGCTCCACTTCTCGGCCTTGATGAAGCAGGCGATTCTCGTGGTGCTGCTGGCGAACGTCTTCCTCCCATTCGGGCTCACAGCCGCCGGGGCCGGAGGCCACGCAATCGCCGTCGCGCTTGTCACCGGGAAGGTCGCCGCCGTCGGGATTGGCCTGGCGATCGTTGAGTCGGTGATGGCCAAGACGCGCCTCTTCGAACTCCCGGACCTCCTCGGCATGGCGGCGTTTGCGACGCTTCTCGGAGCCGCGCTGGTGGTGCTGGCATGAGCAGCGCCCACGCGAGCACGGCCATCGACAACTTTTCCGTGGGGATGCTGATCATCGGCATCGCCATCATCTGGGTTCGCTCCCTGGGCCGGGCGCTGCTGCTCTTCGCCCTTCAATCCCTCCTGCTGGCGGCGGCGGCGGTCTGCGCCGGGCTCGCGATGTCCTCCACGCCACTCTTCATTGGCGCCTGCCTGACCGCCGCAATCAAGGGAATCGCCGCACCGGTGCTCCTCTGGGTCGTACTCCAGCGCATCCCGACGACCCACGATGTCCAGGCGCTGATTGGGCGACGAACCGGGATCGCGGTGGCCGTCGTGCTGGCGATCGTCTTCGCCCATACCTTTAACGGGGGGCCGTTCGTGACCGCCATCGGTGCACAGCGCGTGCTCGCGACGGCAGTCACCGTGATGGTCCTCGGGATCCAGATCATGGTGACCCGGCGCCAGGCCATTGCCCAGGCGCTCGGCTTCCTCGTCATCGAAAACGGCATGTCGCTCGCCGCCCTGACGACGACCTACGGCATCCCGTTCGGGGTCGAACTCGGGGTCTTCCTCGACCTTCTCCTCGTCGTCTTCGTGGTCTTCCTTTATACAGGCCGGATGCACGTCATCTTCGGGTCAGTCGACACCGAAAAAATGAGGAGCCTGCGCGGATGATAGGAACCGCCGTCGCCATCATGGTGATTGTCCCGGCCGTG
>DATCGT010000345.1:0-6430 GCA_036508775.1 Tepidiformaceae bacterium
GAACCGGGGGGTTGCAACGACCTGGCCGAACGTCGAGGAATGCGGCAGTTCGCGCGCATGCTCGGTAGGACCGCCGCGCGTGGCGAGGAAGAGTCCGCCCGCTGTGACCGCCGCCACGACCGCCACGGCAACGGTACCAGTGATGCGTTTGTGCACCGCGATTGGTGCCAGCAGGACGCGCAGGCCGCGGGCGAAGCGCCGGCCGGCCGGCTCCTGGGAACGCCAGGCCTGGACCGCCTCTTCGCGGGACTCGACGCCGAGCTTCGCAATGATCTCTGAGACGTGCCTTTTGGCGCCCTCGAGGATGATGCCGAGATGCTCGGCGATCTGCCCGTTGGTGTGACCCCGGGCGATGAGGGGGAGAGAATCTCCTCCTGCTCCGGGGTCAACGAGTCGCGGACCTTAGCCATGTGGTACCGCCCTTCACGCGCGCATTCTGGACCCGGACGGTCGCGGAATCACCCCCCCCAAGAAAACCGTGGCGCCACCCATGTGGGGCAAGTGCTCCCCAGGCTCGACTTCAGGCGTCCCCCAAGGGAGCTTAGAACAATGGGCCGGCTTCGGGATTCTCTTCGTCCTCGGTGATCGCCGCTTCAAACTCGAGGAGACCGTTCGCCCGGAGTACGCGGCGGCGAATCGCGGAGAGGGTCGCCTCGTTGGCTCCGCCCAGGGCGCGCTGGACGAGCCCGAACAGGGTCTGGGCGGTAACCAGGCTGTAGCGGTAGTTCTCGCAGGCTATCCGGAGCGCATCGGTGAACTGCGCGCCGCGCGATTCCGGTGCACTGTTTCGGAATCCGTTGACGATGACGATGCCTTTGCGATTCTCGCCCTGTTTCAGGAGGCGCTCTTCCAGGCGGCGCTGAAGGCGGACGTACGGCCACTCGACGACTGTTTCTCGGCTGCTCTCAAGGTCAACGAGCGCCTGCTCTCCTTCGTTCTCGATGACGAGCGGTTCACCCGGCTGGCTCACGACGGCGAAGCCGATGAGGCGGAGGGCGTCGATGGTCGTTTCGAGGAAGGGTTGGCCTTCTTCATAGAGGAGGCGGCGGTGCCGGGCGAGGACGTCGACCCGTTCCCGGACCGTATCGAACTGGGCCTGGGCAGCCGTGGCCGCCGTCTGCGACGTCTCCAGTTCGGCTTCCAGCTGTTCGAGGCCGGGGATCGCGAGGGTCCGGGTCCAGTAAGGCGCGGACTCAATGGTGGGCGCATTCAGGAGGCGGACACCCGCGTCGACGAGTGCCTGGGCAATCTCAGGCCGGCGCAGGCTGGAATCCTCGCCCGCGGGTGGGATGAAGATCACCCTGCCGCGCGCGACGGGGAATTCAACCGCGATCCAGGCACCCGCTCCGGCGGCGGCGAGAGGCGTGAGCGCACTTCGCACCGGTGCCTGGTGGTCTTCGAAGTAGGCGCGATAGGAGATGTCGGAGCGGAACTCACGGAAGAAGTTTGCCAGGGGATGGTCTTCGGCGACGACGCGGACGGACTTTCCTTCGGCGGCGCGCAGGAAAGGCGGGCTCCACGAAAGCCCTGCCGGGGCAGGAAGCCAGCTGTAGCGGTCACAGCCCTCGAAGCCGTAGACGCCGGCCTGGACGGCGTTCGGGCGGGCGATAACGAAGACGAGTCCCCCGGCCTCGAGCAGGCGCTGCGTTTCGTCGGCCCTGCGGCGGATCTGATCGGCGGCCGAGATCGCGGTGGCAGTCGAGGGCGCGTTGACCACGGGTCTGCCGTCGAAGGCTTCGAACTCGATGCTGTCCTGTGTCAGCTGGGCGGCGACCTTGGTGATGCTCGCCGGGTCTATCAGGACGGCGTCGTAATCGAAGAAGGCGGGCGCGCTCAGGATGTTGTAGTTGTCGATCGCTGCGTTGGGGAGCGGATAGCCGATAGCGAGCATTCTCATCGTGCGGTGGCGCCTTCGAGGAGGGTTTGGAGGTGCGCCTGGAGCGCATCCCGGAGGTCGTCGCGGCGGAGGGCGGCGGCGATGTTGGCGACAAGGTATCCCAGGGGGCGGCCGGTGTCGTACCGCGTGCCCTCGTATTCGAAGCCGCTGACGGGTTCCCCGGCCGCGACCTGGCTGGAGAGAGCATCGGTTATCTGGAGCTCGCCGTTCTTGCCGGGCTTGATGCGGTCGATGTGGCTGAAGATGGTCTCGCTCAGAACATAACGCCCGACGATCCCGAGGGAGGATGGGGCATCGGCGGCGGCTGGCTTCTCCACCAGCCCGCGGAGCCTCGCCGGGTTGGTGTTATCGATGGGGTCGACGATCCCGTAGTGGGGGATCTCCGCCTCGGCGACGCGCTGAACGGCGAGGACGCTGCCGCCCGTTTGCGCGTAGGCATCGATCAACTGACCGACGACGGGGCGCCGCGAGAGGATGAGGTCATCGGGGAAGATCAGAGCAAACGGCTGTCCTTCAAGGAACTCGCGGGCGCAGGCGACGGCGTGTGCGATCCCGCGGGGCCGGTCCTGGAGGACGAATTGGTAGCGGGCCAGGTCCGCGGGTTCCTGGACGATCCGGAGCAAGGCATCGTCGTGGCTCTCGCGAGCGAGTGCCTCAACGCGGGTGGAATGCCCGAAATGCTGCTGGATAGCTTCCTTGCCCTCGGCGACCACGAAAACGATGTCTTCAATGCCCGCCGCGACCGCCTCTTCGACAGCGAACTGAATCAGAGGTTTTTCGATGATCGGGAGCATTTCTTTGGGCACAGCTTTGGTCGCAGGCAGCATGCGGGTGCCCAACCCGGCCGCGAGAATGACCGCCCTGGATATCTTCGCCATGGGGTGATGGTACGAGGGGCGGTTCCAACTGGATATACAGCAGGCGACTCTCGATGCTATGATCCTCCCTGCTGTATTTCAGCCGGGAACGAGTTTGAGGAAACGAACCAAGCTACCGCCGAAGCCGGCGCCACCTGAACCGCGTATCAACGAGCGGATTCGTGTTCCCGAAGTCCGTCTGATCGACGAAGAAGGCAAGCAGGTCGGGGTCGTGCGAACCGTGGAAGCGATCGCAATGGCCCGGCAGCGCGATGTCGACCTCGTCGAAGTCGCGTCGACGGCGACTCCGCCTGTCGCCAGACTGATGGACTTCGGCCGCTTCAAGTACGAACAGTCGAAGAAAGACCGGGAGGCGAAGAAGCACCAGGTCAATGTGCAACTCCGCGAAGTGCGGATGAAGCCGAAGATCGACGATCACGATATCGACTTCAAGACCCGTACCGCTGCGAAGCTGCTCAAGCAGGGTGACAAGGTCAAGGTGACTGTCATGTTCCGTGGACGCGAAATCACGCATCCGCAGATTGGCAAGAACCTGCTGGACCGCGTCATTGCCAGCCTCGAATCCGTCGCCGTTCTCGAACGCGACGCGATGCTCGAAGGCAGGCACATGACGGTGATTCTGGGGCCTGACAAGAAGAAGATCGCCGCCACCGCACGCGCTGTCGCATTGGCGGCGGCAGCAGCCGGGATCGCCGTGGAGGAGGAGGAAGAGGACGAAGCCGTCCTCGCCGCCGCCGCCGCTGCCCCGGTAGTTGGCGAAGATGACATCGAAGAGGACGACGTCGACGAGCTGGATGTAGACGAAGCGGACGACGAGTAAACAGGAGACTGACGTGCCGAAATTGAAGACCCACAAAGGCGCTGCCGCGCGCTTTCGCGTAACCGGCGGAGGCAAGATCATGCGGATGTATGGCAGCCGGAATAACTTCCGCCGCAAGAAGCGGAAGCCGGTCACGGTCCAATTCGGCCGAACGGTTGAAGTCGCCGCGACCCATGTACAGCGCGTAAAGCGGCTGCTGGCCGGAAGCTAAAGCAGAAACGCCCGAGGAGCACACAGAATGAGCCGAGTGAAGCGAGGCGTCACTGCGCATCGTCGCCACAAGAAGATCCTCGATCTTACGAGTGGACATAAGGGGCAACGCCATCGCCTGATTAAGCGCGCGAACGAAAGCATGATGCACGCGCTGCGCTACAACTACGTCGACCGGCGCGACCGGAAAAGCGACTTCCGTGAGCTGTGGATCGTGCGGATCAATGCCGCTGCCCGGCTTCATGGACTGAGCTATGGCCGGTTCATCCACGGTCTGAAGCTTGCCGCGGTCGACCTCGACCGGAAGGCACTCGCGGACCTGGCGGTGAGCCGCCCGGACGTGTTCGAACAGCTCGCGAAGCAGGCGCAGGCCGCGCTCGCGTAGTTCGTCATTCCCTGGAAACTGAAAGAGGCGCCCATTGGGCGCCTCTTTTGCGTGTGCTCGCGGAGAGGGATGGGGCTATTTGCCGGACCAGGTCAGCTTTGGCAGGCGGGTGAAGCCGACGGCGTAGATCACGACGGCCACGACGATGAGCACGGCGAAGTCCGGGAGCATGCCAAAGAAGCCGGAGCCGCCGTTCGCGTAGGTCGCGAGTTCGAGGGCATCGACCGCGTATGAGAGCGGGTTGACGTGGGCGAGTACTTCGAGCCATGCCGGCAGGTTCTGAATCGGGAAGAAAGCTCCTGAGAAGAAGAGAAGCGGGAAAAGCGCCAGGTTCATCACGAGGTGGAATCCCTGCATCGTCTGGATGCGCGAGGCGAAGGCCTGGGCAAGGCCGCCGAGGATGACGTTCAGCAAGATGACCACGGCGACTGCTGTGAAGACGCCCGGGATGATGCCGTACTGCCAGCGGAAGTCCACGAACGGCGAGGCGACGGCCAGCACGATCAACGCCTGGATAGAGCCAATGAGGACGCCAGCCAGTGACTTCCCGAGGAGTAGGACGCTGGCGGAGTGGGGCGACGACAGGAGCATCCGCAGGAGGCCGGAATCGCGGTCACGGTAGTAGGAGGCGCTGGAGAACGTGGAGGAAAACACGGAGGTCATGACGACCACGCCGGCCACGAGATAAGCGGTGAAATCCCCGGCCGGGAGCTTCGACGGCGAGAGCCCCTTCGAGACGCCGTTCCCGAGGAAGACGAGGAAGAGGAGCGGCGTGAAGATCGACGAGTAGAGCTGCGAACGGGAGCGGATCACGGCGCGGAGGTCGCGTGCGAAGAGGGCCAGCGTGGCGCTCACGGGGTTCATGAGGCCACTCCCGCCGCGGGCCGTGGCTCGCGCTGGCCAACGTGGAGGAAGTAGGCGTCCTCGAGGGACGCGGTCTCGATGGAGACGGCGCGAATGCCGCCATGGGCAACGGCAAAGAGGCGGGGCACGAAGGCGGAGGCGTCGTCGACGGTGATACGAAGGATGTCGCCATCGCGGGAGAGGGCGCCGGCCTCGGGCCAGGACCTCAGCTCGGCGACCTGCGCGTCAGTTGCGTCGGGCCAGGTGACGTGGAGACTCTCGCGCTTGAGATCGCGCTTGAGGTCGGCAGGGGAGCCGGCAGTGATCACGCGTCCGTCTCTTATGAAGGCTACCTGGTCGCAGACGGTGTCGGCCTCGGTGAGGTCGTTGGTCGCGAGGAGGACGGTACGGGTGCCGCGTTCGCGTTCGAGCAGGGCCTGCCAGAACGCTTTGCGCTCATCGGGGTCGACGCCGGTGGTCGGCTCGTCGAGGAGGAGGAGGTCAGGGTCGTGGAGAAGGGCGCGGGCCATCTCGAGCCGGCGGCGCATGCCTCCGGAGAGTGTCCCCGTGGCGTCATGGGCACGTGTTGCGAGCCCGAAGGCCGCAAGCAGCTCAGAGCCGCGTTCGCGAATGTGGCTGCGCGACAGGCCGAAGAGCTTGCCCGACAGGGAGAGGATCTCTTCCACCGTCATGAGGGGGTCCTGGGCGTTCTCCTGGAACACGGTGCCCGTGCGACGCCGCAGCGCTGTTGAAGGGGGCTGGCCGAAGATAAGGAGCGAGCCGGAGGGCGGTGGCTCCATCGCGGCGACCATCGTCACGAAGGTGCTTTTGCCGCTGCCATTCGGGCCCAGGAGGCCGAAGACCGAACCGGCGGGGACCGAAAGCGTGAACCCGTCGAGCCCTCTGCGATCGCCGTAGGACCGGACAATGCCCTGGGCTTCGATGATGGGGGGCTTCGGTGAAGTCAAAGGTCAGGCCGCAACCAGTCCGGAGACCAGCTGGCCCATCACGATGAGGACGATGATCGCAGCCATGGGGCTGAGGTCCATCATCCCGGTGCTGGGCAGGATGCCGCGGATGGGGGCGATGATTGGTTCGGTGACCCGGAAAAGGAGCTGGTACAGGGGGCTGCCCTGGTCGATTGGGAACCAGGTGATGAGCGACCGAGCGACGATCGCCCACGTCAGCATCTGGATAAAGACGACGGTGAACTGGCCAACGTAGGGGTTTATCGCCGGGCTCCGGTAATGGCCGTAAATCCCGCGGCCAGCACTCTCAGAATAGCAGATTAGAGCGGAAAGAAGCCGCTCAGGCGAGGGCGGCGCGCCTCACGACATAGATCATGACGTAGAGAACCACGATCACAATCATGGAGCTGAGGTCGAGCATCCCGAGTG
>DATCGT010000346.1:0-2265 GCA_036508775.1 Tepidiformaceae bacterium
GACTGGGATGAAGCAGTTTTCGCGACGCGCCTACCTCGATCTCTTCGCCGGTCCCGGGCGATGCTTCGAGCGGGAGACTGGCGAAACGTACGACGGGTCGCCGCTCATCGGGTTGCGGAGGAACTTCACCGACCACATCTACGTGGAGCTTGAGGACGAGGCGGCGGCGGCGCTTGACACGCGATGTTCCCCATGGAAGCGGGAGCGGTACGTCACGGTGATTCAGGGCGACTGCAACACGAAGATCGATGAGGTGATCAAGCGCCTTCCGCCCTACGGGATCACCTTTGCCTTCATCGATCCAACGAACTGGCAGATTTCGTTCGACACGATCCGGAGGTTGACTGAGACTCGTCGCGTGGACCTTCTCGTGTCGTTCTTCGGTCCATCGATGAAGCGCGTTGCCACACTGGACCAGCCCCTGCTGAACGCCTTCTTCGGCACGAATGCGTGGCAGACGGATCCTCGCTTCTTAGGACCTGATGGTCGCCCAACTCTCTCCGGGCTCCTAGCGTGCTATCGAGAGCAGCTTGCCGGGATTGGCTACCTCAACCAGATCTCGGCACGCGAGATCGCAGTTACGAACTCCAAGAACGTACCGATGTACCTGATGGCGTTCTTCTCCAAGAACCAGATGGGGTACACGTTCTGGAACCGGATAACTACAAAGGACGAGAAAGGCCAGATGGCCCTGGACTGGTGAGACTACGCAGACGCGGCGAGACGGGTCCTCTGCGCCCGCGAAGCACCCTTCGGTCGCAACTCGGGGAGTGCCGGGTACTGGTTCCAGGTTCGTCCGTCGAGTTCCCGGCCGCGCGCCTTCGGGTGACGTCCGCCCCATTGCTTGAAGAAGAAGGCGACGTCAGTCTCAAGGCACTGATCGCGAAGGTCGCGGAACCACTCGGGGCGCGGCGGACGGTCCTTCGGGCCCGATTCGCCCCCAGCGATCACCCAGTCGATCCCTTCAAGATCGAGGTCCGGTAGCGCGCTCAGGAGGGGCTCGGCCGAAATGAAGCGTATTGCGGACGGCACCTGTCGGAGGTAGTCGGCGCGGTGGACGTGGCGATTGTTCTCGATTGAGACTCCAGCCCAGACATTGCCTGGCCACGGAAGGCGCGGCGCCAGCTCCGCGAGCCGCTCGTGACGCTTCGTGAGGACCTGGAACTGATGCCAGGCTGCTTCCTCCATCACCTCGAAGACTTGACGGATATAGTCCTCCGGGATCGCCTCGTGGAAGAGATCGCTCATAGAGTTAACGAAGATGCGCCGCGGCCTGGTCCAGAGAAGCGGGAGGCTGAGGCGATCGGGCCATAGCCGCAGGTCGAAGCCCTGCTCGTACGGGTGATCAGGGACGCCGCGGAACCGCTCGGCAAAGGTCTCGGCGTAGCAGTGAGCGCAGCCTGGCGACACTTTCGAACATCCGGTCACTGGGTTCCATGTCGAATCGGTCCACTCGATCGAGCTGTTGTCGCTCACGTCACTTCTCCATCGTGCCGGTGATAGTAGGCGGCGGGAGGAAGACCCGCCAGATGGTGCCTCTTCCTCCCGCCGCCCTCAGCCGCTCGAGTTCGTCGCTGTGTCTGAAGGCCGCCATAGCCTCGTCGACGCACCCGCACCGATCGAATAGGCGTGCGAAGTGCCAGTGAACGGTTTTCGTCCTGATCCCGAGGAGCCGGGCCGCGCTCTTGCGTGAGCCCGTCTCACAGCGGGCGAGCAGGACCTCGAGCTGCCGCGGGGTCGGGCTCAGGCCGAGCTGACCGTGGCCTCGCGAGGCCTTCTCAGGCCGGCCGGTCTCGCTAAGGAGTTGATCGGCCCTACCAGTCACACTCGCCCAAGATGGTGCGGCGCTGACGCTCCTGACGCTGGATTGCAGCGCGTCAACGTCGGCGCGGGAGTCGTCGCCGTGCACCGAGCTGCAAGGGCCGCACCTTGCCGAGGATTGCGCACCGCCGCGCCGCCGCCCCGCGAATCGCGGCACGATCTGGTCGGACGGCGACCGCGGCACGGCCATGCAGGGCTGGGCGCTCATGCGCTTCGCGCCGCCGCGGCTGGGAGGGATTCCCTCGGCGTGCAGTTGATCATCAAGAAGCGCGGCGATTGCTGAGTTAAGGAGGCCCTAGCCCTCTCGCCCCGACCATAACAACCAATCGAGCCCCATTCCATGCTCGGTCCCACCCTGGAGCCTTCGCGGACGCGCTCGGGTGCAGCTTGACCTTGCGGGAACCTAGGACGTCGATCCGGTCGAACAAGGATTCGGCCAGCAGC
>DATCGT010000347.1:0-3281 GCA_036508775.1 Tepidiformaceae bacterium
GCGCATGGAAGCCTACTTGCATGTGCTGATCCCTTCCGCACCCGAAACGAGTACTGGTGTCGCGGCGGCTTTTCGCCATGATACGACCGTAATCCTGCCACGAATTTGCCGTGACATCCCCCATTACCTCCCCAGCGCCTCCCGCAGTGCCCCGATCTGCGCACCCGGCGCAACCAGGTACACCGGCTCCTTCGTCACCTTGACCCGCAACTGCCCGCCGGCCGCGGCGGCCATCGAGTTGCCCATCGCATCCAGCGCTTTCGTGCCTGCCGGCAGCCCCCGCAGCGCCATCTCCCGGCTTGCCAGCTTCGACTTCGCCCACACCACTGCCACGCTTTCCTGCTCGCGCTCGAGGAAGCACGCCGTGATCCCGCTCGGGTAGTCGCTCACCCCGGCGCCCTGGCACGGGTCGAGCAGCGAGGCCGCGATGGCGTACACCACCCCGTGCGGGCGGATTGTCCTGTCGTACTCGTAGATGGACATCGAGGTCATGCGCGGGCACATGCCCGTCTCGACGTTGGTCCAGTAGTAGAAGTACCGCTGCGCCCCGGACGCGATTGCCAGCACGAACAGCTTCAGCGACTGGCTCACCGCCTCCGGCATCGCGATCCCCGCGATCCAGCGTGTGTAGCTGTCGTCGAGGCGGTCGCAGGTGTGACGGTAGAAGGTCTTTGCGGTGACTCCGGTCTCCGTGTTCCAGATCGTCATGCGCTTGCCGTCTCGCGTCGCCCAGGTGTTCACGCGGTCATAGTTCAGCGACGATAGGCAGCCGTAGCCGTGGTACGAGAAGTAGTCGGCCGCCCGGGTGCCGCCTGCGGCGAGCACCTTCTCGGTCCACTCCGGCGCATAGGGCGTCGTGCACGGCGCGAGCAGCGTGCAGGTCGGGTCCGCCGCCTTCGCGGCCTTCGCCGCCGCCCGGGCCAGCCCCGCGTACTCTTCAGCCGTCCCGCCGTAGAACCCGCTGCCGTAGGGCTCGTTCCAGATCTCCCAACAGTGGATTTCACCCTTGTAGTGGTTGACCGTCTTCTGCACGTACTCGTCGAACTCGGTCACATCCCGGTAGGGACCGACGCCCAACTGGTACGCTTCCGAGTCCGGCTTCGCTGTCGTCGCCCACATTGGCACGCGGAGGAACTCCCCGAGGATCGCCAGCCCGGCTTTCCTGACCCGCGCGACCTCGTCATCGACGAACTTCCACTCGCCCTGCTTCGCCTCGACCGTCGCCCAGTGGGTGATCGTGGAGCAGTCGTGGATGCGCGTCCACTTGTACCCCAGTCGCCGGGCGATCTGCATCTGCCAGTCGGAAGTCGTCGCGAAGTGCCCGCCCACAACCGACCTCTCCGGCGGGACGTTAACCGGCTTCGGGATGACGCTGAAGACCATCGAGGCCAGAACCTCCCCGCCCCCCGCCTTGGCCGTTGCCGTTGTCGTTCTCCCCTCTCCCGGAGGGAGAGGGGTCGGGGGTGAGGCGCCGTCTGCCACATCCACCCTCAGCGCCCCCAGCCGCTTCACCGGCAACACAACGTCCTTCGCCACCACGCCTCCCGCCGGGACATCCATCGCCACCGGAACCTCGCAGACGAGTCCCTCCCGGTAGTCCCGGACCTCGAGCCGCAGGCTGCCCCGGAATGCCGGCCCCGCATTGGCGACCTCCAGCCTGACCGCCTTCGCCTCCTCCGGCGCGAAGACGTTCGCCAGCATCTTCGTGCTCAGCGCCGCCTCCAGCGGATGCGCCGCCTCGAACGCCTCACCCTTGCGCGACAGCGACACCGCGTCCAGCCAGATCTCGGCGGCCTGCGGCGCCTTGCCGGCGATCATCACGAAGTACGCCCCGACCTCTGACTGCGGCAGGACGCCCTTTGTTGCATACCGGCGCATCTCCCCATCGGGCTTGGCGATGAGGGTGAGCAGCGGCCGGTCTTGCCCCACCCGATCCGCCGACCAAACCTGCGCCTCGATTGTCACCGGCCCGCCGGTCGCTCGCGCCGACAGCGCGAACGTGAACTGCTCCCCGTTGCCGCTGAACGGGATGCACGGCGTATTGAGGCCGAACTGGATGCTGCCGGGCATACGGAAGTGCATGCTGCGCTGACCGTGGGCGGCGAACTGGGGGCAGGGCCAGTCCGCCTGCACGCCGATATTGTCCCACGTGCGGGTCGGGTTCACCTCGAAGCTGCCGTTGGGGATGACATTGCCGTCCGGTGCCGGCCCGCCTTGCGCGGCGGCCTCCACGATCTCGACCGAGGCGTCGTCCACCCACACGGTTCCGGCCCCGTCGGCCTCGAACCAGACATAGAGGCCCGCGTTGTCATCGGTCCCCGAGGCCCGTCCCTCGAACTCGAGGAGCTGCCAGTCGAGGCCGGGCTCGATGGCCCCGCTGAGGTACTGCGTGTAAGGCTCGGGGGTCTTGCGGAACGCGGCGCTGATGAGCGGCACATTCCCCGCGGCCCGCACCCAGAGCTGCACCCGGTAGCGCACGCCGCGCTGGACGAGCTTGAGGGGCTGGAGGAACTGTGAGGCCCCGCCGTTGCGCCGGACGCACTCGATCTTCTGCGAGGTCTTGCCCGAATGGGGGTTGCCCTCGTCCAGGCTGAAGTTCGTTTGGCAATCACCCCAGACGTTGTTGCGCCAGCCCTGAGCCACACCGCCTTGCTCCGGCGGCTCGAAGCTGGGGTTCTGGAGCAGGTTCTCCGCCTGTACAATGCCTCCGCAGGCGACCAGCAATCCCATGAGGACCAGCGGTCCTCTGACAAGCCGAGCGTACATGGGCGTCATCCTCCTTGGCACCATGTGTCGGAGCGGGTGCCCTACGGCGTGCTCTGAGCGACACACCCGATCCCCTTCGGGCCGATGTCCAGCGCCAGGTACGCGAAGCCGCCCTTCACCTGCGGAGTCAGCGGCTTGCCGTTCCACGCGTCCTCGTACTTCGCCGCCGCGACATGTTGCACCCGCAGCAGTGCCCCCCGAACGCTCCGCCCGTTCGCGTTGTACAGCGTCCACACCGTCTCCTTCGGCGCCGAGAAGCGGTTCGCGAAGACGCCCGGTGTCTCGGTCGGCACGAGCGGCTCGACCTGCAGCGAGGAGAACGCTTCCCGGTGCGCGCACAGCACCTGCAGCGCCCGGCGCTGGAACGCGAGAGAAGCGGCGTCGAAGCCCGGCAGATTCGGCACGCCTAGATCGTAGCTCTCCCCGTTGAAGAACGGGTACTTCATGAGCCACCAATTCCCCGCGCGCGTGGCCACGTAGTAGATGATGTGGAACTGCTTGAAGTGCGGGAAGGC
>DATCGT010000348.1:0-3420 GCA_036508775.1 Tepidiformaceae bacterium
GTGTGTAGCTGATGAAGGCGAGGATGAGGAACCACGACGGGTGGATCTCGATGCTTACCCCGCCAATGCGCGCAATCCGAAATGAACGCCCGAACATGGCCGTACCCTACGACAGCGAGGGTCGGGGCCACAAGCGCCGGAAGAGTGCGGCTGAACGGGAGCAACACGATCGCGGCATAGTGTGGGCTCCCAACGCGCTAAAAGTGTGCCAACGACGCTCAGCGGTCTGGACCCGCACATCGGGCCGCTCGTTCGCGGCGTGTATCATCCGAAGGATGCTGCCTGACACGGATAAGGGTGATGCACGCGCTGCCGGACAACAGCCTGTCTCCCCCGGGGAAGACCCGCGCAGGCGGCTCCAGACCTTTGCGTCGGATTCGGCGGACGCCGTGGCTGCCGGACTGGGATGCACTACCACAGGCCTTTCCGAATCGGAAGCAGCGGATCGCCTGGCTCGTTTCGGCCCGAACTCGCTGCCAGTCGGGGGTCACCCGGCACTGCGGATCGCCGGCCGCCAGTTAAAGAACCCCCTGCTCGCCTTGCTGCTGACCGCCACCTTGGTCTCCGCGGCCGTCGGCCAGCACACCGACGCCGGAATCATTGTCGCTATTGTCGTACTGTCCGTTGCTCTTGGCTTTTTCGATGAATACCGCGCGGACGTCGCAGTTCGTGCCCTCGAAGGAAGCCTGACGCGAACGGCCCGGGTAATGCGGGGTGGGAGCATCATGCGTGTCCCCGCTGCCAGCGTCGTTCCTGGAGACCTCCTCGTCCTCGATGTCGGCGACATTCTCGTCGCAGACGCGCGCCTCGTGGAGGCGACGGACCTGAGTGCGGACGAAGCCGTCCTCACCGGCGAATCGTTGCCGTCGGACAAGTCCTCGGAGCCGTCGGCGGAACCCGATTCGCTCGCGTCGATGCTCCTGACGGGGAGCGTATTGCGGAGTGGGCGCGGCACAGGCCTGGTCGTTGCGACGGGCAAGGGCACGCTCTTCGGGCAGATCGCTGCCAGGGTTCAGACCCAACCGCCGACCACAGAATTCCAGCGCGGGTTGAGGCGCTTCTCGCTCTTTCTTATCGGCGTGACCGCCACTCTCACCATCTTCATCTTTGCTGCGAACGCGCTGCTCGGCCACGGCGTCCTGGAATCGCTACTGTTCTCGCTCGCGATCGCCATCGGGCTCACGCCCCAGCTTCTCCCGGCGATCGTCACCGTTAGCCTCGCCCTCGGCGCGCGGCGGCTTGCCCACGAGAAGGTGATCGTTCGTCACCTCGTCGCAATCGAGGACCTGGGCAACGTCGAGACGCTATTCTCCGACAAGACCGGCACGCTCACCGAAGGCAACATTACGCTGGGGCATGTGGTCGGCCCTACGCCAGCGGCCGAGCCGACCGTCCTCGAATGGGCGGCTTCATGGCTCGGAGTTGGAATTCACTCGCTTTCGACGAACGTTCTCGACGCAGCACTAGCCTCCGACGAACGCGTGAGGATCGCGTCAGCCTCGCGGGCCGGCTGGCGAATCCTCGATGAACAACCTTTTTCGTATCAGCGGCGGTCCGCCGCCCTGCTCGTGGGAGCTCCCGATGGAGCGCGCTGGGTGGTGGTCAAGGGAGCGGCCGAAGAGGTGCTCGGCCGCTGCACCAACGGCTCCGCCTGGGGTGATGACTGGAAGACCTCCTCCGCCGCAGCACTTGATGGCCTGTTGGCCCAGGGGGCACGCGCGCTCACCATCGCCATCCGGCCGGCCTCCGGAGCGTCACTTGAAGCCCAGGCGGACGGCGACCTCGATTTCGTCGGCTTCCTCGCCTTCAGCGATCCCCCGAAGCTCGCCGCGAAGGCGGCCCTGGCTGCACTTCACGAGTTGAACGTCGAGGTGAAGATCCTGACCGGCGATCACCCCGCTGTTGCGCGCTACGTTTGCGACCAGCTCGGAATCGATTTCCGGGGTGCGGTCACCGGCGCAGATCTCGAGAACCTCTCTCCTGACCAGATGGCCGACATCGTCGAACGGAACACCGTCTTTGCCCGGGTCTCCCCCGAACAGAAGGCGGAGCTCGTCGCCGCTGCGCAGCGCAAGGGCCGCGATGTGGGGTTCCTCGGAGACGGCGTGAACGACGCGCCCGCGCTTCGCCAGGCGGATGTCGGTATTTCGGTCGACGACGCAACCGATGTCGCCAAGGCCTCGGCCGATGTCGTCCTCCTCGAAAAGGACCTCGGCGTGCTCGCCGTCGGCATCCGGGAAGGCCGTCGGACGTTCGCCAACACCGTGAAGTACGTGATGATGGCCACCAGCTCGAACTTCGGGAACATGTTCAGCGCGGCCGGAGCTTCACTCTTCCTGAGCTTCCTACCGATGCTACCGACGCAGATCCTGCTCAACAACTTCCTCTACGACGTCTCCGAGCTGACCCTCCCAACCGATAGGGTGGACGAGGAGCTGACGCGCCGCCCTGCACACTGGGACGTCGGGCTGATCTTCCGCTTCATGCTGGTCTTCGGTCCAGCGAGCTCGCTCTACGATTTCCTGACGTTCGCCCTGATGCTGAAGGTCTTCCACGCCCATGAGTCGCTGTTTCAGTCAGGCTGGTTCGTGGAGTCGTTCTGCACGCAAACGCTCGTGATCTTTCTCCTCCGGACACAGCGCATCCCGTTCTGGCGCAGCCATCCGTCCCGACCTTTGCTCTTCACCACGATTGTCTGCGTGGCGATCGCAGTGGTCCTGCCGTTCTCGCCGCTGGCACACCTCCTCGGGTTCCAGGCATTGCCCTTAAGGTTCTTCTTCGCCCTTACGGGAATGGTGGTGACGTACCTCCTCCTCGTTGAGACTGCGAAGCGCTACTTCTTCCGTCGCTGGCCGAGCCTGACCGGACAGGGACGCCAGACGCAGTCCCTCGCCGCGCCATCGAAGTGATGAAGGGCCGGCCCGACTCATTTCGGGGCCGCGCCTTTGAGAGGAGAACCGACCCACACTAATTGGGAACTTCTACGGACCCAGTCGAGCGCACCTTCGGGGGCACGACGCAGGAACTGATCCCGCCTCATTGAGCGCGGACTGGCAGTCCTGCCGCCACCATCCCGGGCGGACTCACGCTGAAACGATAAGAAGCGGGCGGTGAAGTGAATGCATGAGTCGATCAGTGGTGCTGCCGAGCGCAAAGCGTGCCGCTAAGCCCTGGCCCGATGAAGCAACGACTACAAGCCCAGCATCCAACTGGGTGGCTGTGGCAGCCAACACCAGGGCGGGTGAGCCCTGCGCGACAAACGCTTTCTCGCCGGCAACTGCCGTATGTTGAAGATACTCATTCGCGGTGGCCGTAACCATCTCGAGCAGCTCGTCCGCAGGGTAATAGCCGCCTTCCGCTCCGTACGTTGCCATTGCCTGCGCGGGGAGCATCCAGGCTCGGATGAGCACAATCGGTGCC